>JAUQXU010000482.1 GCA_030837935.1 Candidatus Brocadia sp. | reverse complement strand
CAATATTTTTAACCATGCTTCTTTAATCTCCTTTCAAACACCTTGCCTGAATAATAAATTCCTCCTGATGTCCCTCGGCATCCCAGACCGTCCAAATCGTTTTATCGTGCCTCAGCCGGGCTTTTAACGAAGAGCCGTTACTGCATATCTGGAAAGGTAGTTTCAACTCAATTGCCTGCACGGGACATTCCTTCACACAGCAGGCACATGTCCAACAAGCCGACTGATCACGAATCGCTGCCTTCAGGTTTTCCTTACGATAACATAAATCACCGGGACAGATGCGTTCACATCGCGCTTCGGGTAATCCCTTGCAACCGTTACAAATATTTTCATCAATAAAGATGCTCATGAGTTTAAGGGCCTTTCTATCATTTTTATTTCATCTGTATGTGGATTATAGATAGAATTAACAAACGTAAGCCAGCGGCTATTATCCTTTTCCGGATAATCCAGGCGGGTCTGGTAGCATGCCCACCGTGTCTCTTTGCGATAGATCAGATGTTCTACCAATATCCTTGCGACATCGATTCGGTCAATGCACTCCAGCGCTTCAACCAAAGCATAATTATTCATAGCTGCTATGTCTCTCATGCGCTCTTTGAGACTTTTTAATAGTCGTCTTGCCTCCAGCAGCCGTTCTTCCTGAAGTGCATAATTCATGGAAATACCGCCAGCATATTCATCCATAATTTTATGAAGTCGTTCCCGTGCCATTACGGGTGATAGGCCCGCCTTTTTTGTCAAAGGGGAGAAGACCCTGGTTTTTTCTTTTAAAATTGTCTCATCGTCTGTATCTTTTAACACGACACCTTTTATATCTTCAAGCGCTGTTATTGCTGCGATACGCGCCTCAACCCAACTCCCGCTCACGTATTTTTTTGGTGCACCGCCTGCCACCTCTCCGGCAGCATAAAGACCAGGGATCGTTGTTCTTCTCTCCGTATCAATCCAATATCCGGCCTGGCAATGGCCACCTACAATAAAAGGCTCTGTACCCTGGATTTCTACAGGTTTCTTTCGGGGATTCATTTCCTTATTTGCCCACAAAAGGACAATCTGGGGATTCATATTCAAAAAATCTTCTTTTAATCTTCTTTCTTCTGCCCCGTTCAAAGTAGTCGTATCTAAATAGCAAGGACCCCGGCCTGCTTTTTTCTCTTCTACCGTTGCCAGGAGTCTGTGTTGTGTAAGGCACTTGTTTCCGCCCAAATGCCGGTAATAGCGTTCCAGGTAGTCTTCTCCACGAGCATTAATCTGTTTCGAACGCGCCCCTACGGCAATGGTGCCTGTTGGCGCATTCACATCCTTTACCCGCAAAGCAACAAACCGGTTCTCAAAACTCGTCATTTCTGCCCCAATGCGTATTCCCATGGCATACCCGGTTCCCACATTCCACGGACAATACCACAGCAGATTTCGCGCCTCTCCGGTATTATTAGGCTTGTATATGCCAGAAGCTCCTCCGGTGGCCACAATGACGGCCTTTGCCCTGATTACATAAAACACGCCATTTCTGGCTCCGAATCCAAAAGCCCCGCAGACACGGTTACCATCATAGATAAAATTTGTCGCCACAACACGATTTAACACTTGAGCAGGGGTTCTTTGTACAGCCTCTGCCAGGATGGGTTTCAACCGCTCACCAAAAATACGGATGCTGCGTTTTCCGCGCATTTTGTAAGCGCCGTCCTCATTCTTTTCAATGGGAAGACCCATATCTTCTACATCTTTGACGGCCTCATTGAGTCCTTGTACTATGCTGTAAACAAGGTCCCTTCTGATAATCCCCTCAAAGTGCCGTTCAACAAACGAAACATAAGAATCAGAAGTTTGTCCTGCATGTAAATAAGCATTGATGGCATTCAACCCCATGGCCAGGCAGCCGCTGCGTTCGATATGTGCCTTTTCCATGACAACCACCTTACAGGTGGGCGCTCTTTTGTAGATCTCCACCGCAGCAAAACATCCTGCCGCTCCGCCGCCAATGATTAATATATCAGTCTCTATGTATGAAATACTCATACAGGCAAAATTGTGAACTGTTATTAAAAAACTAAATTGTTACACGTGAGAAAAGAAGGATTTACCAGACAAACTCATTGATTACAACCAATAACTCCGATATAATAATACTAATAAATTATCCCTCAAGGTTTTTGTAAATTTTGCTTTCTTTTTTTGAAACGTTTTATACTGTACACAGTTAAAGAAAATATTTCAAGTTTTTAAATTTATGATAAATTCGGTAACTCCAAAAAATTTTGACTGGCTGCTGTTCCCCATAATATGTCTCATTCTGACGGTGGGAGTATTTTTTGTCTGGAGTGCATCATCTGAGAAGTTTTTGTTCAAACAGCTCGTCTGGGTCTTCATGGGGTTTACACTTTTTTTTACCCTTCTTTGTTTTGACTACCTCTCATTTTCCCATTATGCTTATATCGTCTACACATGCGTCCTCTTTCTCTTAGTCCTGCTGCTGGGGCTTGGAGGTTCTGTGAAAGGCTCACAGCGGTGGTTTTCCATTGGTTCTTTTTCCATTCAACCCTCAGAATTCATGAAAATCACCCTGGTGCTCACTCTCGCGCGATTTCTTCGATACAAAAAGTACGGTCTGGGCTTATTTGATATCGGGATTTCCCTTTTCTTAACATGCATACCCATGGCGCTCATTGTGAAACAGCCGGACCTTGGTACGGCGCTCGTCATGGTTCCTATTTTACTTTCTATCTTATACACTGCCGGTATCCGACTCTATCAACTCGCGCTCTTCATTGGTTGCGGGCTGGCCATATCCCCTTTCATCTGGCTGTTTATGTTAAAATCTTACCAAAAATTGAGGATCATCGGCTTTCTTTGGCCGGAGAAAACCGCCGACTGGGGAGCAGGCTATCATAGACTTCAGTCCCTTATTGCCATTGGTTCTGGTGGTTTTTTTGGCGCAGGATGGGGCAACGGCACGCAGAATCAGCTGAGATTCCTGCCGGAGCGGCATACAGATTTCATCTTCGCTGTAATTGCGGAAGAGTGGGGATTTTTGCGGACATGCTGTGTCTTGCTCCTCTATATCGTTTTTATTACATGCGGCATAGGTATTGCCCGGAGTACCCGGGAACCTTGCGGACGGCTTATTGTCGTGGGACTTGTCGCTATGTTTGCTACTCAAATCGTGGTCAATATCTGCATGAACTTGGGAATAGCTCCTATTGTAGGGATCACGCTTCCCTTTATCAGTTACGGCGGTTCTTCCATGCTCACATCGTTTATTGCCCTTTCCATTATCTTTAATGTTAAGATGCGTTCGAAGATTGACCTTGCCTCCGGAAGCCACAACGAAATACGATAAAGATTTTGGGATTTGATACCTAATTTAAGAACAATCGGAGTTGTCGAGAAAATGAATTTCTTTGCATTGAAAATGCTTGTCGGAAATCGCGCCAAATATGTGGGCATTATCGTCGGACTGACATTTGCTTCGCTGCTCATTACCCAGCAGTCAGCCATCTTCCTTGGTCTTATGACACGTACGTTTGGCTTCCTCACAGATACAGCGCTTCCCGATATCTGGGTAATGGATCCAAAGGTGCAGTACATCGATGACCTCAAACCGCTGAAAGAGACGGAATCGCTTCGCGTCCGGAGCGTGCAGGGAGTAGCATGGGCAGTCCCCCTGTACAAGGGATTACTGAAGGCCCGGCTTCCCAACGGGACATTCCAGTCATGCAACGTCGTTGGGCTTGACGACGAAACACTCATTGGAGGCCCCCCGAAAATGCTGCAGGGACAACTGGCCGATCTCCGCGGCAGTGATGCAATCATCATCGACATCGTTGGCGCCAAAGGCAAGCTGGCCAGGGTTCTGCCAGACGGAAGACGCATACCCATGAAAATTGGCGACACCATGGAGCTTAACGATCATCGCGCCGTTGTCGTGGGGATTTGTCAGGTACAGCGAACATTTCAATCGCAGCCGGTAATTTACACCACTTTCTCGCGGGCGACTGTCTTTGCGCCACGCGAACGCAAGCTGATGTCTTTCGTACTGGTCAAGGCGAAGCCGGATCAGGACATCCACGCGCTATGTCAGCGTATTCGCAGGGCAACTGGCCTGGCTGCCTATACGAGGGATGAATTCAAGACACTTACGATCCGCTATTACATGAAATACACCGGTATTCCCATCAATTTTGGGACTACCGTAGTGCTTGGTTTTATTGTCGGAGTTGCCATCGCGGGACAGACTTTCTATAACTTTACCCTGGATAACATTCGCTATTTCGGAACACTCAAGGCAATGGGAGCTTCGGATTTTACGTTATTACGAATGATCTTGCTCCAAGCCGCAACGGTTGGAGCCATTGGATACGGACTCGGGGTAGGGGTCGCCTCTGCTTTAGGCCTCTTAACGGGCAGCACCGAACTCTCTTTCCGGTTGCCGTGGCAACTCCTCCTTTTCAGTGCGATAGCAGTCATGCTGATCTGCGCTATCTCTTCTGCACTTAGCATGTGGAAGGTGATACGACTGGAACCGGCAATTGTCTTTAAGAGTTAGGCATGCATCCTCGCAGTCGGACAAAGATATTTGAAACCATGCAACCGTTTTTTTGATAACGATTTAGTTTTTGAAAATTTCATTCATTTTTCAGATAATTTTATATAAAGTATTCAACGCCATGGTTAATAAGGATACTCTTGCGGTACGCTGTACAGGTTTGACCAAGACCTATGGGAGCGGCAGTAGCCAGGTGCATGCCCTGTGCGGTGTAAACCTGGAAGTACACACCGGCGAATTAATGATGCTAGTCGGCCCATCGGGCAGTGGCAAGACCACCTTAATTTCCGTCATTGCCGGCGTCTTAGACCGCGACGGTGGTGAATGCCAGGTATTTGGTCACGATTTCAAACACATGAACTCCCGCGAGAAAACGCAGTATCGCGGAAAGAATATTGGGTTCGTTTTCCAGATGTTCAATCTGATTCCTTCACTGACGGCAGCTGAAAACGTTGCCGTTCCCCTGATGATCAATGGAGTCAAACGCCGCGAGGCTACGGACAGGGCGCGTGACATCCTCAGCCGCGTCGGACTGAGCGATCGCACGTTCTCACTTCCCGCGGAACTATCTGGCGGACAGCAGCAGCGAGTTGCCATAGCGCGGGCGATGTTGCACGGTCCAAAACTCATTGTATGCGATGAGCCCACCAGTGCACTTGACCATGAGACAGGTCACAAGGTTATGGAGCTGCTGCGCGAAGTAGCAGTCGGCGCTGACCGTGCGTTTATTGTAGTTACCCACGATGCGCGCATTTTCGAATTTGCAGATCGCATTGCCAAAATGGATGACGGCCACATTACGAGTGTGGAGAACTTGCGTACAGATTTATAGTATTATCCTGTATAAACTCCTTTTTTGTGTAACTTTTTTTAATATGGTTGTAAGTTGTTGCTTGGAATCTTACCCTGTTAACTTTCAACTCACAGCTCGAACCTTTTAGTTTGGTTGTGGTTATGCCGCGCCAGAAAACAATAGAATTTATATAGAGCGAAGTGTTCCTTCGCTTTACAACCGCAGCTTTGAAATTCCATAGCATTCCTTTTAGGAGGACTTGTTATTAGAAAATACGTACTCCCTATCCTATCCGCCTTAGGCATCGGGTTCGCCATTTTGACGGTTGTTAACGGCAGCAAAACCCTTCCGCCATCTCCACCCGTTGTGGACCCGGGCGCACCACCCTTTAAAACATCCGTGGCTGGCGCCGGCATCGTGGAGGCAAACACAGAAAACATAGCAATCGGTACGCTCGTTGCCGGCGTTGTTTCTGAGATGTACGTCTCTGTGGGCGACCAAGTCAAGACTTGGGATCCGCTGTTCAAGATTGACGACCGGGATTTAAAGGCACAATTGGCGATGCGACAGACAACCCTGAGGGTAGCCAAGGCAAATGCCAAGGTGGAAAAGGCACAATTGGATGATCTGAAAAATCAACTTGAAAGGGCAGAAATACTGTCTCACAAACAGGTTA
This sequence comes from Candidatus Brocadia sp., assembly GCA_030837935.1. Lineage (GTDB taxonomy): Bacteria > Planctomycetota > Brocadiia > Brocadiales > Brocadiaceae > Brocadia. The sequence goes on along the minus strand of JAUQXU010000482.1, from coordinate 5,673 downwards.
TTAGTATTGACGAACTGGACCGCCGACGTTATGCAGTGCAGACCGCCGAGGCAAAAGTGGCTCATGCCAGGGCGGAAATTGCTTCCGCTCAGGCACAGGTAAAAGAAACGGAGACCAACCTTGACCGGATTATCATACGAGCGCCCTGCGACGGCAAAGTCTTGCAGTCAAAAATTCACCGTGGTGAGTTCGCCCCGGCTGGCGTCACCCAAACACCGCTTATGCTCTTTGGCAACACAAGCCCCCTGAACGTTCGTGTTGATGTCGATGAAAACGATGCGTGGCGGGTACACCCGGCAGCGCCTGCAGTAGCCTTTCTGCGTGGCAACCGGGAAATCAAAACACCTTTGAAATTCGTGCGTTTTGAACCGTATGTCGTTCCCAAAAAGTCACTCACCGGCGACAGCACAGAACGCGTCGACACGCGTGTACTGCAGGTTGTTTACCGCATCGAAGGTAGCGATCTGCCGGTCTTCGCCGGTCAGCAGATGGACGTATTCATTGAAACACCAGACCCAATTGCACCCCCGCGTACACCTCTGCAAGCCACACAGGAAGAGGCAGGCGAGACGAGACCATGAACAATGGCAAAGACCGGATTGTAATGCACCGCTCCTGTTTTAAATCACACCTTTGGCTGCTTGTATTTAATTACCTCCCAGTGTCCCCTTTTCTGGCATGCAAGCTGCCCAGGTGGAAATCGTACAATTTTGAAATTCATTAACATCAAGGCTTGCTTAATGCCCGATTTAATATTATCATAACTTTATCCGAACGAGTCGGAAGCGTAAAATGAAAATTTCAAAATGCAAAGTTAATTTTGCATTTTTCAATTTACAATTTTCATTTTGCACTGTTTTTTTGCTAACGAAGCAATGCGGCTAAAGAGTCTCAATAGTGAAACTACAAACAGTAAAATGATGAATGCTTTAAAACTTTTTGTAACAAAAAACATATTACCCCTTGTGGAAATGCCCGGGCAGTATATTGGCGGGGAATGGAATTCCGTTGTCAAAAACCATGCTGATACTGACATAAAAATTGCATTGGCATTCCCCGATACGTATAGTATTGGTATGTCTCACCTGGGCATTCAGATTCTTTACGGACTGCTCAACGAGCGAAAAGATACTGCCTGCGAAAGGGTCTTTGCACCTTTAGATGATATGGAAGCGCTGATGAGAAAGCACAAGATTCCACTCTTTTCCCTCGAAACCTATACACCTTTAAAGGAATTCGACATAATAGGTTTTTCGCTTCAGTACGAGCTATCATACACCAATATCTTAAATATGATAGACCTCTCGGAGATTCCTGTTATGGCATCCGAACGTGGCCAAACAGAACCTCTCATCATCGCGGGGGGGCCTGCTGCCATTTCCCCGGAACCATTGGCAGATTTTATTGACATCTTTCTTGTCGGGGATGGAGAAGAGAGCCTGCCCCAACTCGTTGAATTATGGAAGGGCATGAACCAGAAAAAAGTCTCCCGCAAGGAAAAAATCGTTTCTCTCGCCCAAACACTGAAAAATGCTTATGCGCCATCGTTATATGAAGTTATGTATCGTCAGGACAACACCATACAAGAAATACGCCCAAGGATATCCGGTCTACCATCACCCATCCGGTCAGCTTCCGTAAGGGACTTAAATACGACCTATTTCCCAACGAAACCTATCGTACCTTATGTAAAAACCATCCATGACCGGATCACGATTGAGGTCATGCGTGGCTGCACACAAGGATGCCGGTTTTGCCAGTCAGGCATGAGTAAACGTCCTACCCGGCCTCGCACGGTAGAGAACATCGTAAACCTGGCTGAACTTTGTTATGCAAATACGGGGCATAACGAAATTTCCCTGGCTTCTCTTTCTATCAGCGATTATCCGTCCTTAAAACGTTTAATGGAAAAGATGAACCAACTCTTTATTCCAAGGCATGTAAATATCTCTTTCCCTTCCTTACGGGTGAATGAACAGCTTATCCTTTTACCTTCCATGCTGAACACCGTTCGTAAATCAGGACTTACCCTTGCGCCTGAAGCAGCAACCCAGACTTTGAGAAAAATCATTAATAAAAACATCAGCGATGAAGATCTTTACACGGGCGTGGGGGAGGCATTTAAGCAGGGCTGGAATTTAGTGAAGCTCTATTTTATGGTTGGACTTCCTACTGAGACAGATGACGACATCGATGCTATTGCAAGGCTTGCCTATAATGTTTCTGACCTAAAAAAGGGTATTAGCGGCAATTTTGGACAAGTAAATATCAGCATAGCGCCCTTTGTGCCCAAGGCGCATACCCCCTTTCAATGGCATCCTATGGTTACCCTTCAACGGATAAAAGAGATCCGGAACAGATTGTTTGATAGAATCCGTCGCAAATGCATTCATATCAAATTCCACAATGCAGAGCGCAGTATTCTGGAAGGTATTTTTGCAAGAGGCGACAGAAGGCTGGGGAAGGTCATTTATCAGGCATGGCAGGAGGGATGTAAGTTTGATGCATGGGAGGAACACTTCCGCTTTCAAAAATGGATTGACGCATTTCAAAAGGTCGGGATAGATTGGACCTTTTATGCACACCGCCAAAGGGACGACGACGAGATCTTCCCTTGGGACCACATCAGTTGTGGGGTTGTAAAGCCATTTCTCATGAACGAAAGGCAGAAATCTTTCCACGAGGGAATTACACCCGATTGTCGTATAGATGAATGTCCAGAATGTGGAAGCTGTGCACGTTCTAAGAATTTTCGTGCGGTATAGGCCATTCTTCATTACATCCGGGTAATTTTTAGCAAAGTATTTTATGAATATTGAATGTCGAACATCGAAATAATGAATCATGAACAAAAATTCGATATGAAACTGATAGGGTAAGTCAATAATCCCAAAACTCAAACTAAATTTTTTTAAAAAGGAATGTTTGTGGTGCATGTTTACATTGGTCTCGGCTCAAATCTGGGGGATAGGGAAAGAAATTTACGCTCTGCTTACGGCCATATTACTACGATACAGGAGATACAGCCAGTAAGACTTTCTCGGTTTTACGAAACGGCACCCTCAGGCGGGCCCCCGCAGCCAATGTTTTTGAACGCCGTCCTTGACATAAAAACCCTGTTATCGCCCCATCAATTGCTTGAACGGTTTCAGCATATCGAGAATCTCATGGGCAGGGTCCGTACGGTAAAATGGGGACCGCGGACTATTGACATTGATATCCTGCTCTACGGTGATACAATCGTTGATGATGAGCAACTGAAAATACCGCACCCCCTGATGCACATGCGGCTATTTGTATTGGAGCCATTCGTTGAGATTGCGCCCGACGCTATTCATCCCGTTTTAAAAAAACCTATTGTGCAATTATATAAAGAACTCCTTACTTCATTAGTGATTCCGGCATAAAAGTATGTTTTCCAGACTCGACAATTATATAATAAAGGCCTTTATCCCCACGTTCTTCATGTGCCTCCTTAGTATTTGCGGAATTTATATCATCGTCGACCTCCTTCAAAAACTGGGAGAATTTGTGGATATGGGGGGAGAGGCCTTTAACACGGGACTACGTTACTATACGTATCTCTTTCCTGTCATTATCTTTCAATTTTTCCCCGCCGTTACCCTGATCGCAGTGGGCTTAGTTCTGGTAAAACTAGCCAAAAATCGGGAAATACTGGCGATGCAGGTTGCCGGTATATCACTGTATCGGATATTACTCCCTGTCTTTATCATTACGGTGTTTCTGTCCTTTGCCTCATTTGGGGATCAGGAATGGATTATCCCGCGGTTTGCAGAAAAGCTAGGAACCTTACAGCAGACCTCATTCGGTGATAATACCCAGCGAAATCTTCTTTTAGACGATAAAGAAAATAACACGTTACTTCGTATCTGGAAATATAACAATAAAACGCAAACCATGCGGTCGGTATTTATCCTGGGAAGATATGAAAATAGAAAAAAGAAATTTACCATCAGTGCCGATGAAGGCCGGTGGCTGGGAAATGGCACATGGTTGCTGAGCAGGGTAACAAAACATGTTTATGATGAACAGGGAAGGTGGATTGCTCCCATACAACAACTTGAAAGTTTGGAGTTTCAGTCAGTGATAACTCCCATGGAACTGGGAAAAATAAAGCTGGATCCCAGTTTGTTAAATTTTGAGCAATTGAAAGAATTGTGTAAAAGCGAACCAAACAATCCAAGAAACAGCGTGTTATTTCATTCCAGAATTACTTATACCCTTACTCACTTTGTACTACTCCTGCTCGGCATACCCCTCGTAGTCGGATTCGAACGATTAAGCAGAAATTTGTTTCTACGTGTGGGGCTCTGTGTCCTTATCTGCGGCATTTTTTATGCTTTGACTTTTCTCTGTTCCAATCTCGGCAATACAGGAATGATCCATCCCATATTAGCAGCATGGTTGCCTATCATTATTTTTGGGTCTGTAGGATTATTATTCTTTGATATGATGCATATGTAACTATGGCTATTGGTGAATACGTACATACCTTTTTAGACCTTTTCTACTCCCGGTCATGTCTCCATTGCAACCTCAACTTAAACAATTCTCACGAACTTTATCTTTGTAAGAATTGCAAAAAAGAAATCCCCTATGTTAACAATTCTCATTGTATCCGATGCGGCGCGGCCCTGGGGCCCCACGTCATTTCGACGGCGAAAGAAGGTTGTCCGTCATGCAAAGGGAAATATCTCCCCTTCAACACTCTAACATCCATTACCCATTACGAAGGTGTTATTCAAACATTGATACATACGTTTAAGTACTCGAGACAAAAATTCCTCTTCACGGTACTGAATGACATTGTGCTGGCACAAGAAAAACTGAAAGAGATTGTTCCGAACGTCGATGTCGTAGTACCGGTGCCTCTTCACTGGCTTAAAAAAATGCGCAGAGGTTTCAACCAATCAGAACTTCTGGCACGAGGAATTCAAAGATATTTTTCAAAACCGCTATCGACAAACAACCTTTGTCGTATTAAAAACACCTCCTCACAGACACAATTATCAAAAAACCAGCGACAGAGGAACATCCGCAATGCATTCTTTGTAAACGACCCAAAATCGTTTAAAGGAAAAAAGATATTGCTTGTAGATGATGTGTTAACTACGGGAGTAACGGCAATGGAGTGCTCTAAAAAACTAAAAGAAGCCGGTGCCAGATCTGTTCATTTACTCATTTTGGCAACCGCCAGGTAATATGTTGGGATCAAACCCCCGCATTCTCGTTTTCAGCTCAAAATCCACGTTATTGGATAACTTGCAAGGTCGCTATGCTATGGATATTGCGGAATATCGCTTATTCGATGTTTCTTAATTTCCTTGACTGATAATTTTATTATAAGTAAAATAACTAGTTCAGGTATATTGAGAAACTTTTACCTTTTTAGAAAGGATTCTCCCTTGGAAAACATTACTATTGTTGCAAGGCATTTGAACATAACGGAAGCTATTAAAAATTACGCCTTACAAAAGGCTGAAAAAATAAAGAAGTTTTTTGAGTGGATATTGCAGGTACAAATTACCTTAGATATTGGCGGGGATAATAGTCATATTGTTGAAATGATTGTTTCGGTCTCAAGAGGTCCTACGATGGTTGCAGAGGTATCAAATCCAGACATGTATCGGGCAATTGATCTGGCAGTTGATA
>JAUQXU010000481.1 GCA_030837935.1 Candidatus Brocadia sp. | reverse complement strand
TACTACGGTAATTTCAATCATACGAAAACAATCCAAGAGTAGAATCCTTATGAAATGTCATTGAAGGCAGTAGTCAGACTTGCACTGTTGTGGCAATAAAATGCTTATCCTCTACAAAAGTGGAAGGATTTCCTCTTAAATCTTTAGCATCCACATCAAACCTTTGCCATAGTAATCATGCGTTCTTTTCCGGCCAAAACAGCATCTGCTGTCTTCGTCAAAAAGAGATCAATCGACCGTATAGCATCATCATTTCCCGGAACACAAACGTCTACCATATCGGGATCACAGTCCGTATCTGCAAGACATATCGTCGGAATTCCAAGCTTTTTTGCCTCCCTGACCGCATTGTGCTCATGCTTTGGGTCGACGACCACAAGTAAGCCGGGAAGTGAAGTCATTTTACGAATGCCTTCGAGGTTTGTAAGTATCTTTTTACGTTCCCGATTAAGAGAAGAAATTGCCTTCTTGCTAAACTGATTAATTCCTCCGGTTTTTTCCAGGTTTTCCAGTTCTTCCAGACGTTCCAATCGTTTCCGAATGGTATCAAAATTTGTTAATGTGCCACCCAACCATCGCTCGCTCACGTAGTGCATCCCACAACGTTGGGCCTCGCGTATTGTGATATCCCGAGCCTGCCATTTTGTGCCCACAAAGAGCACATCTTTTTTTGCCTGGACAAGATTAGTCAAAAACTTACCCGCAGTTATAAGCCCCTTTACCGTCTCACGCAAATTAATAATGTGAATGAGATTTTTCTTGCCAAAGATAAAAGGCTTCATTTTGGGATTCCATTTACTTGTCCTATGACCGAAATGAAATCCTGCATCAACCAACTCCTGAATACTCACCGTAGACAAATAATCTCCTCTCCTCTCCTGCTTATTTAATGGAACAGAAAATATAAATATTTAGAAAGTCTAAAATTATATTACTTATAAATGAAATGTCAAGCTTATTTTACCCTTAGCTAGCATGACCACAAAAAAAATACCTGCTACCTTTTCTTTGTAGATTTTTTTCTAAACCGCCCAATTTTCAAGTACATGCCAATATTCGCTGAACCATCAAGATACGGAACTATTTTACCTTCAGCAGATGTCAGCAATGTTGTTACACCGGGGCCGTGTCCGGCAGTTACACAATTACTGTGAACAATTACCCCTATGCTCACCGCTCCGGTTCTAAATATCCTTCCGAAGGTATGATCGGCATCCATGATCGCCACAATATCGCCAAAACGCAATGTTTGCAAATGATACCTTTCTACGTTTTGCTTATCAAAGAGCTGTATGTCGTAATCTCCACGATAACAATGCTGAGACCCAAGACCAGAACCCATAATAGCCGCAGGAACAACATGCGTCACAGGAATATGCATGGTATCCTTCGCTTTATCCATGCGAATGGGTAATACCTTCAGGAGATCCGGAGACATATTCAGTGGCTTGACATGCGAATATCCCGTAAAAGAAAGACCTAAACCAACACCCCGAATAAGTATTTTATCTCCGATAGCAAGTTTTTCTAATGCCTTATCTTCAAAATCAACCAGTACATTTTCAATACCACCGTGTTTTCCGGTTACAACACCCGTGCTGCCTTTTGCATCACCAGTTATCACCCTGGCAGTATTCCCAATACACGACAGTAAGTTTAATGCACCATTCTCGTCTCTGTCCTTATTTTTAACAGACACACATGGCTCCACGTGATCCGCCTCCCACTGGATGGCATTGTCGCCCACCTTGACATTGTACGTAATTCCTCCTATACCAGGCAGTATTTTAGGCTTTCCATCAGGTGTTATGCTGTAAGGGGACGAACCGCCTTGCGGACTGGAGACCTCACCGATAACCGACATTTCAACAAGATTCTTTTCATTGGTTTCCATGAGCTTTCCCCTAAAAAGATGCTAATTTAACGAACAGGGTCAATATTCATACTATGGCATAGACACATAGAGTCCTTAGTATATGTTTTGAACAGAGATTGTTTTGTCCATACCTGCCCTGAATTTTAACAAAACGGCCATACAATGTAACATAGCGAGCATTCTGTTGGCAATATAAAAACTCGGAGTATACGACAAAATGAAACGTTGATTCCAAAAATTTAAGCGATTGAAACGCCATGAATTTTAATACATCGATTTAGTTTTGCATTGTAAAAAAGACTTATTTTATCTTTAATAAATGGCCGATTTGGAAATACTTAAAAAACCCGGGAGAGAACGGCCGTCCGTTTTTTAAACGACAGCTCACAAATCTTATGAACAAGACACATCAAAACAAAATCTATCTCCATAGCATTGCAATCTCTATAATTGTGGCACTCACGATAACCACCTATCTTAATTGCCTGCCAAACCAGTTCGTCTACGACGACACATCTACCATTACAGGGAACCATCTTATCAGGGATTGGGAGAGTTTCCGTACCATATTTACCCACGATTATTTCAAATATTCGGGAGAACTTACCTACCGCCCCCTTGTTACACTTTCCTACTTCATTGATTATTCTCTTTGGCATATAAACCCCATGGGATATCACGTTGTTAATGTGGTATTGCATACCATAAATGTGACGCTTTTGTATTTTTTCGTGATTTTATTATTCCGGCAAAATGACGCATGCAAAACACAATACAGCCGCAACCAAATCCCTCCCCCTCTTTCACCTGCGCCACAAGGAGAAGCAGAGATTACAAAAAAACTTCAATCCCGCATTAGCCTATCATTCCTGACGTGTGCGCTTTTTGCTGTACATCCCATTGTCAGTGAGGTCGTCAATGTGATTAGTTACAGAGAAGACCTGATTACAACGGCATTCCTGATTACGTCATTCTTATTCTTTTTACTTTACCGGGAAAGGGAAGTTTCGCAAATCCCCCCCAATGAGGATTCCGGGAGATTTCTCATCGCTACATCCTTCCGCAAAGGCACCATTTTCTTTTACACAGCTGCCCTTACCACTTATTTCTTTGCCCTACTTTCCAAGGAATCTGCCATTTCACTACCCGCCCTGATTTTTTTCTTCGATCTGCTATTCGGGGCGCATGTATGGACAAACGGCCGTTCTGCCCTATTTTTTTCTCTTTGTAAAGCGGTCTCAAAAATTATACGATCCCCTCTTCTCCTGGGATATGCAGGAATAAGCGTCATATATCTCGTCATCAGGTTTTTCATTCTGCATAATCCTGAAGAAAAGATTGCCTATCCGGAGGGCAGTTTTTTGATCAATATGCTCACATCAACAAAGGTTTTAGGGAGATATATAGCCACTATTTTCCTGCCATTAAATCTTAATCCAGATTACCACGTCCTCTATCTTAAAACACCAATAACGTTATCCTTTATCATTCCAGTTTTTACACTCATATCCATTGCCATCATTGCAATCCGACTGAGGATAAAAGCGACCGCTCAGCATTTCCATTCTCCTCAGGACAGCACATTTACAATCCGAGGCAAACAGCTATTTGCCATACTTTGGTTTTTTATCTGTGCCCTCCCCGTCCTGAATATCATTCCGTTAGCCAATATCATGGCAGACCGTTACCTCTATTTACCCCTTATTGGGTTTTGCTTATTCCTTTCAACGGTATTAACACCTTTAGGAAGAAAAACAAAGTATCCCGTAATCGTTTCTTTAATAGTATTTTATCTTATTACTACGGTTGCCAGAAACAACACGTGGCGGGATGAATTCACGCTTTGGCACAATGCTTCTCAAAGCTCATTTTGCAGCTTTACGACTTACAACAACCTCGGTACTCAGTATAACAAAAGGGGTGACCATGACGCGGCATTACAATGTTACCACAAAGCCTTACAAAAGGCACAGGAGGTGGGATTTACTCAGTATGCAACCGTGCACTACAACATAGGAAACGCTTACGAGAAAAAGAACTTGCCGGACATGGCCATTGGTGCTTATAAAAAGGCAATTCAGATAAAGCCTGACTATCAACAGGCGCACAACAACCTGGGAAAGGTTTATTTTACGCTGGGGCAATATGACGATGCAATTGGTGAATACAACGCAGCTATCATGATCGACCCCACTTTTGCCTATGCATACAACAATCTCGGCGTCTTGTACAACAAACTCGGCAGGCAAGAGGATGCTATTGATGCATACAAAAAAGCCCTGTCGTTTGACCCCCAATATGGTGATGCGTATTATAATCTGGGCAACATTTACGAGACAAGAAAACAGTATGATCTTGCTTTAGAAACATACCAAGCCGCCCTGAAGGCCGATCCGGCACACGTTTATGTCCATAATAATCTGGGCACTATTTATGACAAAAAAGGGCTTTTGGAAGATGCCATAGGGGAATATAAGCATGCGATAAGACTCGATCCAACGTACCCGTATTCTTACAACAATCTGGGCGCCTCTCTTACCAAAAAAGGGAACATGGATGATGCACTGACTGCATTTCAAAAAGCCGTAGATTTACTTCCAAGCCAACCCGATTTTCACTTTAATATCGGGTATACCTATCTACAAAAGGGCAGCATGGATAATGCACGGAAGGAATTTGAAACCACGCTAAAACTAGCCCCCTCACATAGTGAGGCCCTTTTTTGTATGGGGACTATTTATTACCGGGAGGGATATAAAGAAAAGGCCATAAAATCCTGGCAAGCCGTACTGGCGCTAAATCCAAATCATGCAAAGGCGAAAAAATGTTTAAAAATGCTTGCCGAATAAAGACAAAAAAAACATTGTCTTGAATCATTTGAAATTACTGCTAGAATAGAGGAAATAAGAGAGCGTAATTATATCTAAGGATGCCTGAAAACCTTGTGAGTATTATGCCCATATCGCAGAAGCCGTCCGGTGATTTCTCCCCCACCAAAAAGCAGCTTATCGTCATCTACTTTTTGGCAACGATGTTATTTGTTGGCACGATAATAAAAGTAGGCATGGACCGCCATTGGTGGCTGCCCGAAACAGAAATTATCAGCAATCTTAAACCCGCAGATATAAAAGTCAAACTCGATGTTAATAATGCCCCATGGTATGAATTGGTTTTATTGCCAAAATTAGGTGAGGTAAAAGCAAAGGCAATCGTCACTCATCGCGAAAAACACGGCAATTTCAAGACACTGGATGAGTTAGCCAGGGTAAATGGCATAGGGACATCCATCGTAGAGGCAATACGAGATTATATAAAGATCGGATCAGACACGGCCAGCGCCAGTCTCAATAATCAAGAATAAAATTTATGAAAAACGAACAACAAAAAATATTGGACAACCTATGGATACGCGTAATACTCATAGGCATTTCAATTATTATTTTTTTAGCGCTGTGTTATTTCCTGAGCGGAACGCTCATTTCCCTTCTTCTTGCATTCATTATAGCTTACATCTTTGATCCGGCAGTTGATTTCTTTGAGCGAAGATGCTGGCCATTTACCCGGAAACACATACATCGCGGATTCGGCATCGTTTTCATTATCATCATCGTCCTCCTGGCTACGGGTGGATTTTTTACATACGCAATCCCCAGGACTATTAGCGGAATTTATCAGGTAGGGAGCACAATCAAAAAACAATATCCAAAGTACGAACCCATCGTCGAAGCGTGGATTGGAAAATACGTGAGCGTAGAATTTTCTAAATCAATTGATTTGCTGCTAAAAGAACGTATCGAACCTGTCTTCAAACACAATCGCGAAGAGACGAAACCTTTGGATTCCTCTTTGGAGAAAGAACCAGGTACAAATGAACGCAACAAACAGAATATTTCATCTCTCGGGGAACCTGACGCAGAGAAAGAAGCCCGTTTACAAAAAAGACGCCTGGCCGAAGTGGTGTTAAGATTCAAAAAATATATCCCACAGGCCGTCGCTTTTTTACTAACCATCACCAAGAACCTCTTTTATAGTACCTTTGGGGTCTTTGGCATCATCATAAATTTTATCATTTTCGGTGTTGTATCCATTTACCTGCTCAAGGACTTCAATGTCATAGCCCAGAATATAAAGGCCCTCTTCCCTTTGTCGAAAAGAGATTATGCAACAAGAATCTTGTCTAAGGTGAATGACAATCTCAAACATTTTCTGCGGGGACAGCTTATTGTATGCCTTATCCTTTCTTTTATCTATAGCATTGGTTTAACAATCGCCGGGATTCCTTTATCATTTCTTATCGGTTTTATCGGTGGATTTGGAAATCTGATTCCATATGTTGGCACAGGTACAGGAATTGCGCTAGCTTCCATCCTGGCGCTCATCCAATTTCACGATTTCAAACACATCGTGCATATCCTTATAACTTTTGGTGTCGGGCAATTGCTTGAGGGAACCGTGATAACACCCCGGATCATGGGGAAAGGATTGGGGCTAAGTCCCGTCATGATAATACTCGCTATCCTGATCTGCAGTCAATTGTTTGGATTTCTAGGGCTGTTGTTGGCCGTACCGATTGCCGCCACGGTAAAAGTATTTGTTGACGAGTTCCTTTCAAAATATAAGTCTTCACCGTATTATAAAGGACAAAAGGTTACCCACGAGCGCCACGAAATATCACCAGAACACGATGACACAACTCAGGCAACCCAGAAATAAGAAATTTTAAAACTAAGACACTATGTCTATTTTCAAGTTAGTATCTCCTTTTACGCCACAAGGCGATCAGCCCAGCGCCATACAACAACTGGCAGCAGGTTACAAAAACAACATCAACTATCAAACTTTATTGGGCGTGACGGGTTCCGGCAAGACCTTTACCATGGCGAATCTGATTGCTGTCCTGGAAAAACCAACTTTGGTTATGACTCACAACAAGACCCTCGCAGCCCAACTTTACAGTGAATTCAAGAGCTTCTTCCCTGAAAATGCCGTGGGATATTTTGTCAGTTATTACGACTATTATCAACCTGAGGCGTATATTCCACAGCGGGACATTTACATCGAGAAGGAAGCAACCATCAATCAGGAGATAGACCGTCTGCGCTTGGCCGCCACAAGTAATCTCATGTCACGCAGAGACGTCATCATTATCGCCAGTGTCTCCTGTATTTACGGGCTTGGCTCACCCGAGGAGTATCAGGAGATGTACGTACATCTCTGCAAGGGCGATTCGATAGAGCGGAACAAACTTTTAAAAAAGCTCATCAGCATCCAATATGATCGGAATGATATACAGTTTGTTCGAGGCACAGTGCGCGTACGAGGGGACGTCGTGGAGGTATTTCCTGCCTACGAAGAGACTGCCTATCGCATAGAATTGTTTGGAGACGAAGTCGATAAGATTTCCGTCATCAATCCCACAACGGGAAATACCGTGCAAGAGGTAAAGGAGATATCCATTTACCCGGCCAAACACTTTGTCATGCCAGAGGGAAAGATTGAAGGGGTAGTTAAGTCCATCGAATATGAATTAAACGATCGTCTTAAGGAACTTCGTTCAAAAGAGAAATTTCCCGAAGCTCAGCGTCTGGAGGCACGGACCCGATATGATATGGAAATGCTTCTTGAGGTGGGATATTGTCATGGCATTGAAAACTATTCAAGGCATATGAGTGGCCGTGCGCCCGGCGAATCACCGTATACCCTTTTCGATTACTTCCCCAAAGACTTTTTCCTCATCGTGGACGAATCGCATGTCTCTATTCCTCAGATTTCGGGCATGTACCACGGGGACAGGGCACGCAAGGAGACGCTGGTCGAATACGGTTTCCGCTTACCTTCCGCATTGGATAACCGTCCTTTGCGATTTGACGAATGGGAGGCAAGGATCAATCAGATACTGTTCGTTTCAGCAACACCAGGCACTTATGAGTTGAAGAAATGCCATGGCAGGGTAGTCGAGCAAATTATTCGTCCAACAGGTCTCGTCGACCCAATAATTTATGTGAAACCCGCAAAAACCCAGGTAGAGGATTTACTGAAGCAAATTAAGAAGCGGGTGCAGAAAAAAGAGCGGGTACTGGTAACTACGTTAACAAAACGGCTCGCAGAAGACCTGAGTGAGTATATCAAGGAAGAGGGATTTAAGGGCATGTACCTCCATTCCGAGATAACTGCCATAGAACGAGTAACAATATTAAGGGATTTGCGTCTGGGAAAATTCGACGTTCTGGTGGGTGTAAATCTGCTCAGAGAGGGGCTGGATTTACCAGAAGTCTCACTGGTAGCAATCCTGGATGCAGACAAGGAAGGATTCCTGCGTTCTGAAACATCACTGATACAAACAATCGGACGAACGGCAAGGAATGTGAATGCCGAGGTGATCTTATATGCCGACGAGACAACAAATTCCATGCAGAGGGCTATCGATGAAACCAACCGCCGCCGGTCACTCCAAACCGCACATAACAAAAAGCACAACATCACCCCTACCACCATACAAAAAGAGATCAAGAAGGGCATCGAAGACGAGGTCTCTTCACACAAAATCGTTTATGAAACCGTCGCAGAAAGCGAGGAAGAATATATTACCCAGGAGTTCGTTAACGAATTAGAGGCGGAGATGCTCAAGGCAGCAGAGGCGTTGGAGTTTGAACGGGCAGCTGAACTACGAGACAAAATTCAGCAGATACGCTCAAAGTATGGTGCGAACCGTTCACCATCGAAATCTAAACGTCCCACAAAAAAGGCAGCATCGAAAAGACGATGAGTTGTCACTTGATGAAACGATAGACATTCCAATGGAAAGCTGGGAATGGAAATAGACCAATACGATATCTACCTCATTAATCTTGATCCAACAATCGGATTCGAAATCCAGAAGACAAGGCATTGCCTGGTAATCTCTCCTGAAGAAATGAATAGAAATATCCAGACAATCATTATAGCGCCAATGACTATAAAGTCCCACAGCTATCCCACCAGAGTGAAAATAACTTTTCAGAAGAAAACAGGCTGGATAGTGCTTGATCAGATAAGGACTGTAAATCTGATCAATTATTTTATCCGTTTTCGTGGATTTATGTGGATTTATGTTGACTTAAAAGCCGATTATCGTCATAATATGTTATGTTATAGTGAGATATAAAAATTACCAACCTATAAAACACCAATTAAAGCGAAGATGACAGCGAGGCATTCCAAAGATATCTGTTGAACATCCTGCGTATTCAAAGAGGCAAGTAAGGTCTTAACAGGAAAAAGATTATTTTGCTTACCTTCCGTTCATAGCTTCAAATGAAAAGCATTTCTACTGAGGATAAGGAATCACAGTCTCATAGTATTGGTGCGAGGGACACTTTTATAAAAGGAGAGCGATCCATGAGGAAATTGATTGTGCTAATGGTTTTGAGTTTATTTGTGTGTGGTATTACTAAAGTAACGTTTGCAGGTGATATTTGTGGGTATGTGTACGATACCAACAAGAAGGGTTTGTCTGGGGTTACGATATCCAGTAAAGACGACCATAATGTTTATAGCGAAAAGACATCTGGTAGTGGCAGTTATTATCTTTCATTGAATGTCGGAAGTTATACACTCAAATATGAAAAGGAAGGTTATCAAACACAAAGTACTGATGTAAGTTTATTAAAGAATGAAAAAAAATATTTAGAGATGATTGTAATGGACGCAAACCCAATTCAGGCTAATTAAAGGTAATTTATTTCAAAATACATTGAAAGGAATCTTATGGAACAGTTCATCAGCAGAACGGAGAAGATAAAGGATGGCAGTATAATTCTGGAAGAAGGAAGTTGGGCCTATTACGCTTACGTTTTACAATCCGGCAGGGCCAAGGTTTGGAAAAACATCAATAACAAACCGGTGCTTGTTGGCACGTTAAAGGAAGGGGATATTTTTGGGGAAATGAGTTTCTTTGGTATGGCGAAAAGAACCGCCTCTGTGACAGCAGATGGCGATGTAGTAGTAGGAATGATCACCAAAGACACCTTTATGGAAGCCGCCAATAAACTCCCCCAAGAAGCACGTGTCAAACTCGATAAAATGACGCAGGACCTCTTATACCTTAACGACGCCTATAACCGTTTGACGAATTGTTTACGTGAGATATCGGATATCAAAGGGAGGATGATTGATCCCAGGCTTTTTGAGAAAGAGGTTGAAAACATGCCGGATCTCCTGCGTGAAGTAGTGGGCCGGGCGAGTAAACGTTTTATTTCAGCTATAGACGGAAGTATAAAACTCATGGCGCAACTGGAAGAAGCCTCCAGGACTATCGATTCATTATCTACGACATTGATTCAAAAATGAAAATAAACATACATAAAGCAAAAGCTACTCAAGGGCAAGATATCATGAACGGTACTGGATTTTAAAGCAATCCCAATCCGAACGAATTGGTACACGTAGCGCAGGCGTTGTTCCCCGATGGCTGGGGGTTAGGGGGTGGATATCCCCCGTCAAAATGCCAGCCACAAGGGAACCGGAACTGCAATTTTCATTAAGCATCTATTGAATCGGCACGGTTAAGCCTCAAGAACTTGAAGAAGTAAGCAAAGCAGGCTGTCTGAGAATTACAATAAAACACTGATTCTTGGACAGCCTGTTTGTTTTCCTATGCCATAGATTGAGAGTTGGCATAAACTCAAAAACAGGAAAGATGAATGGAAAATAATACTGTTAAATTTCTACCAGATAAGGCGAAGCGGATTGTCCTGTTCTGTGATCTTCGGAATTCAACAGACATATTGATGGATTTTGAACAAGGCATCTACTCTGGCATTGAAAGCTCAAAAGTAAAAGCCTTTACCTATGCGGAATTTATTATGGACGTCCATGAAACGTCCTATAAAGAACTCTATTTAGGGCATGAAAACACCTATGCAGAAATATATGGTGATGGGGTGATGGGAATATTCCCTGAAGATAACGCAAAATACATTTTAGAAAATATTTATAGGTTAACAAAACGCATGCGCACGTATAATGATTCCCCAAGCATGGGCGTCTTTAAACCCATAATCGATATCGGTTTCGGCATCACTGCAGGAGAGGTTTCATTTATTTATTACCCACTGGACAAACGCCATCATCCCGTAGGCCGATGTGTTCATGAGGCCGCCAGAATCGAGGGAATATCGAGACTGTATGATGCCAGGGTTTTGATTTCTGACCGTTTTTTTAAATTTGCCGAAGGTTACATTAATACTGACCAAAGGTTCTCCTATCGTTTCATTGACCGGATTATACTAAAGCGCTTCAGGGACCCCATTACCCTCTTTGAACTTCTTATTGACAATGACCCCAGATTTGAGATTAAAAAAAACTCCATGAAAGAATATTCGGAGGCATATTCGAGGTATTGCAGAAGAGAATGGGGAACAGCTGCAGAACTCTTTCAGAAAATCTACCGGGAATATGGATTAGGAATAGGATCGGTTATGGCAAAAAGATGCGATATCCTTTCAAAGAGCCCCTCCAATCCGGATTGGAATGGAATATGGAATCTGAAAGATAAATAGTGAGCGCTCACAAATTTTGAACTTGAACGATAAAATATTGATACCGTTTTTATTGGAATTGAGACACAGGATGAAGACACTCTGACTGAATGCGGAAAAAAACATAACAAAAACCGCAACTTAATTGAAGACGTAAAACGCATACACCGGGCAGGATTGCAGGTAGAAGGAGGCTTTATTGTTGGGTTTGATAACGATATGCACTCCGTCTTCCGGCAGCAAATTGATTTTATTCAAAAAAGTGGAATTGTAATGGCTGTTGTTGGGATGCTTCAAGCGCCACCTGGTACGAAACTTCACAAACGTCTGAGACAGGAAAATCGTGTGCTAGGCCAAATATCCTGGAACAGCATAGATGGCATGACGAATATTATCCCTACTATGAGCCTTGATACCCTGCGAGAGGGATACAAAAATATTCTGCGTCACATTTATTCTCCAAAACACTACTATCGCCACCTCAAGACCTTCTTCCGGGAATATAATCCTCAAAAAACTGAAACTCCACAGAACTTCGAGCACATTCTGGCATTGTTTCGTTCAAACAATATTTAGTTTCTGTAATCATTCCAGCGAAGAGGGCTTACTAATATATTGCTGAGCCAACTCAGCAACCATTATAAATAATAGATTAATTATTTAACCCTTGAAAGCAGAACACAAAAAACTATAATATTTCTTTCGTTTACTATAGCAAATATCACGTACAATTTTTAAGGAATAAATGACCGATGAAATGGTCGCAAACACTGATCCCCACACTGAAGGAAAGCCCATCGGAGGCTGAAATCGACAGTCATAAACTCATGATCCGTGCCGGGCTTATCAGACGGATTACGGCAGGTGCTTATGCATATTTGCCTTTAGGCACGCTGGTCTTGAATAAGGTTATTGATATTGTACGCGAAGAAATGAATCGGGCGGGGGCCGTGGAGGTATTCCTCCCTGCACTTCAACCGCTAGACCTCCTGGAAGAGAGTGGCCGCTTAAACGTATTTGGAGAAGACTTAATCACCTTTGAGGACCGACACGGCAAAACGACCGCACTGGGACCTACCCATGAAGAAATAATTACGGATATCGTAAGAAACGAGATCAATTCCTATAGACAACTCCCTATAACCCTCTATCAAATTCAAACCAAATTCAGGGATGAAACCAGACCTCGGTTCGGAGTCCTGCGTAGCAAGGAATTCATCATGAAGGATGCCTATAGCTTTGACCTGGATTATGAGGGACTCAACAAGAGTTATAAATCCATGTACGATGCCTACTGCCGCATATTTGACCAATGCGGGCTTGACTATATTGTCGTTGAGGCGGATTCAGGGGCTATGGGCGGTGACGTTTCCCATGAGTTTATGGTTCCCAGTCATGTGGGTGAAGATGTTCTCATCCGATGCATGAAATGCGGTTACAGCGCCAATCGGGAGCGGGCTGAAGCTGCCCCCATTCCACGAGAAAGCAACACAATTCTACAACCGCTTCAGGAGGTTCATACGCCCAACAAACACACCATTCAGGAAATTGGTGACTTTTTGAAGGCAAATCCAAGCCAGATGGTCAAAACAATGATTTATATCTCGAATGGACAGACGGTCGCTGTTCTTCTGCGAGGTGACCATGAGGTCAATGAGACTAAGCTGACCAAGGTGCTTGGTCAAGATACTGTTGCACTTGCTGACCATACCACCATCGAACACGTCACCGGTGCACGTGTAGGGTTTGCTGGTCCCGTGGGACTAAAAATAAAAATCATAGCAGATCAGGCCGTATCTATACTTCGGAATTTTGTTACGGGCGCCAACAAATCAGACGTCCATTTGTTAAATGTGAATCACGAAAGGGATTTTATCATCGACCGTGTTGCCGATGTCCGTTATGTAATCAAAGGAGATAAGTGCCCGAAATGTAATGCCGAGATCGACATCTCGCAGGGTATTGAAATCGGACACGTCTTCAAACTGGGTACTAAATATAGCGATGCCCTCAAGGCAAAGTTTCTGGATACTCATGGCAAGGAAAAATCCATGATCATGGGCTGTTATGGAATCGGGGTTAACCGTATTATTGCAGCTCTTATTGAAAGGTCGCATGATGAAAATGGTATCATATGGCCAATTGCGCTGACCCCATACAAGGTTATTATAATTCCCGTCAATGTTAACGATGCCGCTAGCATGCAAATGGCGAATCACATTTACGATGACCTCACGAATATTGCAGGCATTGAGGTATTGCTGGACGATCGAGACCAGAGACCTGGTGTAAAATTCAAAGACGCCGACCTGATTGGCATCCCGATAAAAATAGTTATCGGCAAGAAATTCGCTGAAACGAAAGAGCTTGAGATAAAATTAAGAAAAAGTGGCGAAACATTCCTTACGCCACCTGAGCAAATTCAATCAAAGATTAAACACCTGTTTGAAATGCTGTCGAAACCATAAGCATTGGAATTTTGTGGAAAAATACGTGGTTTGACCAAAACCACCGTGTACTGAGACACAAAAACACAATAAAAAAATAATAAAATACAAAGACGAAGTTGAAATAATTTTACACTAGTAACTATCTTGGGCCAAATTTCCAAACCAAAGCCAGTAAATTTAATTATCGGCGTACTGACAAGTATTCCCGCACTTCTTAGCCAGATAGACAAAACACTGGAAGAGTATTTTGGTCCCATCGACCTTCGAAGTGGCATCCTCCCCTTTAACTTTACCGATTATTACAATGAGGAAATGGGGAAAGGAATTCTGAGACAATTTTATAGTTTTGAAGACCTGATCATGCCTGACGAAATAGCCGGTATAAAGGTACAAACCAATCACATAGAGGAATCCATAACCTCTTCAAAAAAATATACTGTGCAACGTCCCATCAATATTGATCCTGGCTACATGAATGAGAGCAGGCTTATTCTCGCTTCTACAAAGGACTTCTCCCATCGCATCTACCTGCGAGACGGTATTTATGCGGAAGTAACCCTCAATTATCGTAAGGGTGGATACGAATCCTTTCCATGGACGTTTCCTGATTACAGGAGTTCTGACTACCAAGACTTATTCCTCAGTGTGCGGGAGCTTTATGTTAAAAAGCTAAAAAGGGAGAGGTTGTAAAACTCTACAAAATTTAACTTGATACCTGGACAACTATACTAAAATGGAGAAAGGTTAATAAAGGAATAATATTTTATGGAAAAGACCTTAATTATATTAAAACCTGATTCTGTCCAGCGCCGGTTGCTGGGAAAGATCATCTCTCGATTTGAGGAAAAAGGATTTCAGATAATAGGACTCAAAATGATCCACATCTCAGAAACCCTGGCAAGGAGACACTATGCCGAACATGAAGGTAAGGATTTTTTTGAACCACTGGTTAGATATACAACTTCTGCACCCGTACTCGTTATAGTACTGAAAGGTAAGAACGTCGTAGAAATTGCCCGCAAGATGATGGGAGCAACCTTCGGTTTCAGGGCAGAACCTGGTACCATTCGCGGAGATTATGCCGTCAGTAACCGTTTCAATCTAATCCATGGTTCAGACTCTCTTGCCTCTGCTGAAAGAGAAATCGGCATCTTTTTTCATAAAGGAGAACTTTTCGAATACGATCCAGCAGACCTTTCATGGGTCTACGATATCTCCAAGGGGGACATTGTCTAAAATCGTACAGGAGCCTCTTGTCATTTCGCATTTATTATTTTGTTTTTTCCATATTTTTCCCTTTCCATTTTCCTTGACAATATTCTCAGTTAAAAATATAATTCTCTATTCATATACGTCTTAAGTTAACAGGTAATATTTTGCATATAACGAGGCTTAGGCCTCGTTAATTTTTGAGAATGCAATGATGCGGATAATCAGAACATGGGAATGTAATATTGACAAGGAAATTGCAAAACTCAAACAACAATTAAATATTTTAGACGGCTTTTCCGCCCACAGAACAACGGTACTTAAAATCATCCGTGATGTTAAGAAACAAAAGGATAAAGCACTTGCAAAATACAGCAAACTCTATGATAAGGTTTATCTTTCACCTAAGGATTTTCTGGTAAAAGATAACGAAATTGAGGAAGCATACAGAAAAATATCGCTCCCCTTTGTAGAGTCCATACAACGAGCTATCACGAACATATGGACATATCAGGAACATATACGAATCCGCAACGTTAGCCCGCTAAAGGCGAACGGCATTATACTTGAAACCTTGTATTCCCCTTTAGAAAGTGTGGGAGTGTACGTTCCAGGCGGCGCAGCATCGTATCCCTCCACGGTATTGATGAACACCATACCTGCGCGAGTAGCAGGCGTCAACAAGATAATTATGACCACACCTCCCGCTAAGGATGGAGCTATTCCACCCGAAAGGCTGGTTGCCGCAAAAGAAGCAGGTGTTAATGAAATATACAGGATCGGTGGCGCTCAGGCTATTGCTGCTCTTGCATTTGGCACAGAGACCCTTCCAAAGGTAGATAAGATCGTAGGACCAGGAAATATCTTCGTTGCACTCGCAAAAAAAGAAATCTTTGGATATGCCGGGATCGATATGCTGGCAGGACCCAGCGAAGTGTTAATTATAGCAGATGACCACGCGAACCCTTCGTTTGTGGCATCTGACTTGCTATCTCAGGCAGAACACACACCCGGTATCTCAATACTGGTCACTTTCTCTGAATTATTGGTGGAACAAGTACTATGGGAACTAAATCAACAAATGACCAAACTCAAACGACACGCTGACACAAAAAAATGCCTCAAAAAATTTGGTGTTATTATAATGACAAAAAACATTGATGAGTGTATTGATGCCGCCAACACATTAGCGCCGGAACATTTACAGATCATGACACACAATCCAAGGACTTTACTTTCTGGCATCAAACATGCAGGAGCAATCTTTTTGGGAGCATACACCCCTGTAGCATTAGGAGATTATATTGCAGGACCCTCTCATGTACTTCCAACAGGCGGAACCGCCCGTTTTTCCTCAGGACTATCGGTAAATGATTTCTTAAAGAGGTGTAGTGTAATAACGTATTCCAAATCGGCGCTTAAGACTGTATATAATGACTTAGCTGAAATTTCAAGGGCAGAAGGTTTGGATGCACATACATGGTCTGCCAAAATCAGACTAAATCCAAAGTCTGGATTTTAGAATTACAATTTTTTCAATCTAAAATCGTAATTCGTAAATTTTACAAAAAAACAAGATTTTTTACACGATGGCTTCATCAATATTTTAAAGGAGCATCCCGTTGAGCTATTTCCGAACCAATATTGAAAGAATGTCAGGATATACGCCTGGAGAACAACCAAAAGACGGTATCTACATAAAACTCAACACAAATGAAAATCCATATCCTCCCTCTTCAAAGGTATTGAATGCCATTAAAAATGCGGCGAACGAAAACCTTCGTCTGTATCCTGACCCAATTGCAACATCGGCCAGGATAAAAATAGCGGAAGTATTAGGTACAAAACCGGAACGCATTATGGCGGGCAACGGTTCCGACGACCTGCTATCCATAATCATACGCAGTTTTGCAGGAGAAGGGGACAAAGTCGTTTTCCCTTACCCCTCTTATATGCTTTACAAAACACTGGCAGAACTGCAAGATGGAGTTGCATGCGCCATAGACTTTACAGAAGACTATTCTCTCCCCCAAGATTTTATTGTACAAGGAGCAAAGGTCACATTTATTGCAAATCCGAACTCACCTTCAGGTACCATGATATCATCTCAGGAAATATCAAGGATTGCTTCCGGGATGGATGGAGTACTTGTCATCGACGAAGCGTATGCAGACTTTGCTGACGATAACTGCCTCTCCCTGGTAGAACAACACAATAACATCCTCATCCTGCGCACACTTTCAAAATCATATTCATTGGCTGGCATCAGATTGGGTTTTTGCATTGCCCATGAGTCTCTTATTCAGGGAATGATGAAGGTAAAGGATTCGTACAACGTTGACAGGCTCAGCATTGCCGCTGTCGTTGCCGCTCTTGATGATCAAAAAAGCATGAAGGCCAACGTTGAGAGGATAAAGGAAACAAGGCGCTATCTTATGGGATCTTTGCGGGATATGGGATTTTTCGTTTATCCCTCTCAAACCAACTTTATACTGGCCCAATGTATGAAAGGAGTCTCTGCACACACGTTATATCAGATGTTAAAATCACGAAAGATACTCGTACGATATTTTAATCTGAGACGACTAGACAACTGCCTGCGTATCACTATTGGAACAAGAGAAGAAATCGATATTTTACTTAAAAATCTTAAAGAGCTTGTAGAGACCAAACATTCAAAAAAAAAGGATGCCTGCTGTCTTTAACAACAGCACGACAATTCCCTGTATATCAATCTATATGACCAAAAGAATAGCCACAATTAAGAGAAAGACGAAAGAAACAGAGATCGAGCTAACCGTTAATATTGATGGAGAAGGAAATAGGCATATCCATACAGGTGTGGGCTTCTTAGATCACATGCTCGATATACTTGCCAAACATGGCCTGTTTGACTTGGATATTAAGGCAATCGGAGACCGCATAGTGGATGATCATCACACAGTCGAAGATGTGGGAATATGCTTTGGACAGGGAATAAAAGAGGCCTTGGGTAATAAAAAGGGAATACGGCGCTTCTCAAATTCAAGCGTCCCTATGCAAGAAGCCCTTGCCAATATCGCCATAGACATCGGCGGTAGACCCGCCTTGGTGTTTAATGTTACATTCCATAGAGAGAAGATTGGCAATTTCGATGTAGAACTTATAGAAGAATTTTTGGAGGCTTTCAGTATAAACGCAGGGATAAACCTGCATGTTAACGTCCTATACGGCACCAACGCACATCATATAGCAGAAGCAATATTTAAGGGACTGGCCAAGGCCTTGAATGATGCTGTTCGGACAGATGAACGCATAAAAGATGTCCCATCAACGAAAGGGGTACTCTGATGTATCCATCAGAAAAGCCAAAACATTTTAGCAGAGGATTTTTCCATGGTAAAACAGTACTTTAAGTCTTTTACTCTCCTGACTTTCGCGCTTTTCTTACCTCTTAGTATCTCCCTGCCAACGAAACTTTATGCTCAACTCGCCGACACCCCATGGCCTATGTTCAGACACGACCTGCAACATACGGGAAGAAGCCCGTATACGAGCATTCAAAAACCCGTTCTCAAGTGGACTTTTCAAACGCAAGGCGCCATCGCTTCGTCACCTGCTATAGGTGAAGACGGCACGATCTACTTTGGCTCTGGAGATAAGAAACTCTATGCTATTGACAGAAACGGCAAACAAAAATGGGCATTTGAAACGCAGAGAGAGGTTGACTCATCACCTGCCATCAGAAAGGATGGCACGATTCTCTTTGGATCCTGGGATAGCCATCTTTATGCATTGAATCCTGATGGCAGTATACTCTGGAAATATAAATCCGACGGTGGTATTATTTCCTCCCCAGCCATTGCATCCGATGGAACAATCTATGTTGGATCCTGGGATAAAAAACTTCACGCTATTACCAGAGATGGTAAATTAAAGTGGACGCAGAAAACCGCCGACCACGTGGTTTCATCACCAGCTATTGCACCTGACGGCATGGTTTATTTTGGTTCCGGGGACTATTATTTATTTGCCATGAAACCAGAAGGTAAGGCCATATGGAGTTTTGGCACCAGATACCTCCTGGACGCATCTCCCCTGATTGCTCCCAATGGGAACATATACATAGGTTCTGAGGATGCCAGGTTTTATGCCTTTCGTGCAGACGGACATGCAGAATGGACGTTTGACACTATGTACGATATCGATTCATCGGCAGCTATTGGCACCGACGGTACCGTATACTTTGGCTCGGGGGATAACAATCTCTATGCCTTTACATCCAACGGAAAACTGAAGTGGAGTTTTGAAACTGGCTCCTCTGTTCATTCATCTCCTGCTATTGGGGCAGACGGTTCAATCTATGTTGGTTCCAGAGACAAAAAACTGTATGCCCTCAATTCCGACGGAAGTTTGAAGTGGA
This sequence comes from Candidatus Brocadia sp., assembly GCA_030837935.1. Taxonomy (GTDB): domain Bacteria; phylum Planctomycetota; class Brocadiia; order Brocadiales; family Brocadiaceae; genus Brocadia. The sequence continues at coordinate 13,422 of JAUQXU010000481.1, read as the reverse complement.
GTTTTGAAACTGGTAGCGCAATAGAATCGTCACCTGCTATTGATGCCGATGGGACTATCTATATCGGCTCCAATGATGGAAAACTTTATGCCATAGGAGAAGCATCCATCAACGATTAGCGGTAAAACCACACACCATCAAAAAAATATTTGAATCTTCGATTTTTTTTACTACACGTCAATAAAAAAGGGCCAGTATAAAAACTGGCCCTTTATAGTTAACTACCCCTGAAATTTATTATTATCAAACTTCTATTTCATCTTCACCTTAACATCTTTAATCTCTTCAGGAGACCCGCCTGCCCGAGGAAGACCTGCACTTCCAGAACCTCCTTTTATGGCCTCCAGACCCCTAGCTCCCCTTTCATCCATGGCATTTGCAAACCAATAGAGGAATGTGACAAAGAATGTACCACCCACAATGTTACCAAGGGTAACAGCAACAAGATTCCAACCAAACATCTTACTCCATGAAATCGCTGCTGGATCGTGTGGCAATAAGTTTGCAATTGTCAAAATAGTCATATTTGCCACACTGTGTTCCATGCCTGTCGTAATGAAAGCGAATAAACACCACCATATCATAATCAACTTGCCAGAATCACTCGTACATCTAAAGCAAGACCATATTGCAAGACAGACTAACCAGTTACAAAAGACACCCCTGAAGAATAGCTCCCACCAAGGTCCGTTAGATTTATAGGTAGCCACCTTGAGTATAAATGACTTCCAGGGATCGGGAGCAAAGATACCGGCTACAATAATCATGAGCGCAAACAACATTGAACCACCCAGATTCCCTAAGTATGTCCAAAACCAACCCAACATGGAATCTCCGAGTGTTACTGTGCCCCTCAGTGTTCCTTTAAATATAAGCAGATTATACCCCGTAAACAACTCGGCTCCGGCAAAAATTACTAACGACAATGCAATACCAAACGTTGCACCAGCCACTATCTTCCCTATACCTGGATTTATCGCTGCAACGGGAGCAGCCGCAATAAAAGCAAGGATGACACCAAATCCAATATAAAAACCAGCCATCACAGAAAGTGTCAAGAAACCTGTTAGGCTATGTTTCATTGCCGTGGCTTTCTTTAAAGACACCGCCGCAATTGCATCTACGTTTGCAGTATATAACATTAATTGTTCTCCTCTAAAATGTTGTTGTGAATATTATCTCAAAACAACACCCCTTTTGTTTTTTATTACACCCATACTCCCAAACAAACACTTCTAACATCTAACATCCCATATCCTTTTCTATACTTATTTTAATAACACCTCCTTCCCTTAATTTTTTAAAGTCATTTTATTCATATCCATAATTTGCTCCAAATTGCGGACCTTATCTACCAACTTTTTTTTCTCTAGCGCCTTCGTTCCTATACCAACGATATCTCTCAGCCTGAATGGTTTCAGTATGCAATCGTACACACCATAACTATTCATACGAGCAGTATCATACGTATTCGGAGGGGCGATTACTACAATTTCAGCATTGGAACTGGAAAAACTAACCTTCTGTAGTCTTTCATAACCATCTGAAGGCTTTACATCTAAATCAACAATGATAAGGTCATAGACATTTTTCCCGCATAACTCCGCCACCTTCTCCCATCCTATTCCGTCACACGTTCCAAAACCCTCTTTCTTAAAGATACGCACCAATGACTTTCGTATCTTCTCCTGCTCTTCTACAATTAAAATCCTTGGCATAAATCTTTCCCACATATTATAAACACAAGAGTTTACTGCTTGGGAAGACTCCACGCCCCTGGTGATTTTGAAAGCTCTTCAAGCTGTTTCTTGAATGCTTCCCTTTCTTTTTCAGCTATTTCTAAATTATTCATGAGTTCTTGAATTGTTAAATCTTTATTGCTCAACGTCTTCTTTGCAAGCGACAGCGAGTCTTCTAATTCCCATATCTCTTTTTGTAATCGCGCCTTTTCCTCCTCCAGGTTCACCTTTGCTTCTTCAAGTTTTTTGTTCGCAATCTTTAATTGTTCATCTTGTATCTTGAAAGAATCCGCAATCTTTTCTGCCTCCTCCTTTTGTCGTGTAATGTCACTGACCATCTTGTTCAACTCTTCCATAGAACCAAATGCCTTCATCACCCTTTTCTCGAGTTGGCTATGAAACGTCTGTTCCCTGATATACCCCGCCTCCTTCATAGCATAGTATTTATTTATCATCTTGAACGCAAACCCAACATTCACAAACAACAATATCATAATAAGGGTCTTTGCATTTACCGATAGACCCTTTGCAGCTTCATTTCCCATAATTTCCACTCCTAAGTTCAGTGTATTTAAATTCTTTTTAAAATATTCCCTTTATCTTTCCGTTATATCCCTAAATACACCTTCAATTCGCACAGACTTACCGTTTTCATCCCGCACAAGATTACATGTTCGTTCTGAAATAAACCGTTCCCCGTTTTTCCTCTTACAATATGAGGTAAAATCCCGCCATACCCCTTCTTTCTCCAACTTCTCAACGAGTTCCTTTCGGTCTTCAGGATTCACATACACGTCTCTTACCCGTGTTCCTATAACTTCTTCCGGAGAATTATAACCAAGGATTTCAGCACCAGACTGATTAATCCAGGTAAACACACCATCTTCAGTAGGCTCGCACTGATATATCCCTTCTTTTAATGAATCCAATAACTGACGGTGATGTCTTTCTGACTCCTGTAATTCATCCTCAAACTTCTTCCGTTCAGTAATATCTCTGAATATTCCATCTATACGGACAGACTTCCCTTTCTCATCAGATACCAGATTGGATGACCGCTCCATATAAAAACGCTCACCATTTTTCCTCTTACAAAAAGACACAAAACCCTTCCAAACTCCTTCCTTGGAAAGCTTTTCAGCAACTCTTATACGGTCATCCGGATTCACATACATATCCTTTACCTTCATTCCAATTACTTCTTCGGGGGATTTATAACCGAGGATTTCCGCACCGGCTCTATTAATCCATATAAACGAACCATCCACCTCAGGCTCCGATTGATAAACGCCGTCTTTTAACGAATCGAATAACAATCGATATCTCTTTTCCGATTCTGCAATTTCCTGTTCGGCCTTCTTCCTCTCTGAAATATCTCTAAATACCCCAAAGATAGCGACAGGCTTTCCCTTCTCATCCCGAAGCATACTGCTTGTGCGTTCCGCATAAAAACTTTCCCCATTCTTCCTCTTGCAGAGAGATACAAATTCCCTCCATATCCCATCCTTTTCAAGTTTCTCACAGAGACGTCTTCTATCTTCTGGCTCTACATAGATATTTTTCACTTTTATTCCGATTACCTCTTCCGGAGTACCGTACCCTAATATTTCAGCCCCCGCCTTGTTAATAAAGGTAAACACACCCTCAACACCAGGCTCCGACTGATAAACCCCTTCTTTTATGGAGTCAAACACTCCCCGGTAGCGCTTCTCCGACTCTACTACCTCTTTTGTCTTCTCATCCAAAGACTTAGCCATTGCATTAAAGGAGTTTGCTAACTCACCAATCTCATCTTCTCTCTTTATATCCACCCTTTGAGTCAAATCCCCCGAGGCCATCTTTTTGGTTACTTCTGTCAGCTTAATAATCGGGATTGAAGTCTTTTTTCCAATAAAGTACGCAACTATTACAATAGGGAAAGCCATCACCAGCAGCACAGAACTCACAATATAACTAAGATTATAAGCAGCTCCATACCCTTCGTCTCTGTCGATTTCTGCAATAACACCCCAATTAAACTCAGGCAACCAACGCCATACACCCAACACTAAAAGACCGCTGTAATCTTTATAGCCGTCCGCATCAAACCCATCATTTCCAGCAACACACTGCTTGACGCCATCGGTCAATTCGCCAGTTTCTGAATTAACCAATTTCAAGCTCAATGCGCACCTCCTCTTTATCAGCCCCATTTCTTTAAGATGTGCAGCAAATCTTGACTCCGTAAGCATAAAGCCTTCTTTATTTACAAGATATGTTTCGCCTGTCTTTCCCAAATTCAGACTCAGCATCAAGTCGTTCAGTGCATTCACATCTACCCGAATGGCAACAACACCTATCACAACTCCATCCCGATCCTTAAGTGGCGCCGAAACAAACATTGTAGGCAAACCCAGTTCTTGCTCTCCCAATTCATTTGTCAGTGGGATCTCGGACGGAATTACACTTGATGCAGAAGTATTCCCTTGCATCGCCTGCCTGAAATAATCCATTTGCGAAACGTCAGCCCCCACAACCTCCCCGGCGGTACCAACTGTCACCACACCGCTGTCATTACATACGAGGACACCTTTATAAGCATACTCTTCTTTTGCCACCTCCAAATATTGGACAATATCAGGGTAATCCTTATCACTCTCTGTGATTTTTATACTCCTGATCATCAAAGGATTATTTGCAATCACGCGGGCATTCTTCATCCTCTCATGCATCCAATTAGTAACCAATTCCGCCTGTTTATGTCCAATACCATCGAGGTTTCTTATGAGTACTTCTTGAAGATCGGCCTGTATCCTCGGATAAGCAACAATTCTTAACAAGATAAATGGCAGTAACGTAAATACTATCAGCAAAAAAATAATTCGATTTTTAATCGAGATATACATAATTTTCTCCGTAATTTAACAAATGCTCATCCAAATCCAAGAACAAGGAACCTCTTTTACGATTGCAATGCTCATTTACCACCAATGCGTTGGATAATCCCTTTTCCCAAGCTTGTTGAAAACAACCCCTATCACCACCAAAATGAATGCGCCCAAAATAACGGGATTCAAAATGTACATATATCCAACACCCAGCCCACCGGTTTGAACAGCCACATATGCCGTAGCACCAGCCGGGGGATGGATCGAATACGTGACCGTCATGAGCACAAGCGCAAGGGCAACGCCCAGCGCAATAGACCAGAACGCAGTGCCAAAAAAATCATGCACCGTTACACCAATGCATGCTGCCAGGAAATGCCCCAAAAGGACATTTCTCGGTTGTGCGAGCGGAGCTTTATAAGCGCCATAAATCAACACGGCACTTGCACCAAACGGCCCTAACAACATAGGGAATTTCCAAAGATAAGCAAGCAACGCAGTAAATCCTACACCTAAAAACGCCCCCCACAAAGAAAGCCACACCTCCTTTGCAGGGATTGCAGGCTGTGGCGTCCTCGGCAACTTTTTTATATATGCACTTATTTTATTTATCTCTTCCAGTACCGGCATTTTTCTATTCTCCCCATTAGAAGCCCTTTTAAAACTCCCCATTAAACGAGCAAAACAACTCTCTTTATCTGCTTCAAAATCTTCTTTTACCTCAAACTTAACATCGATAACTTTTCTAATCTCTGCGATTTTTCTCCTCTTAAACATCGGCAAATATCCGTTTTCTCCCCGCAACACCACAATATAAATTCTCTTTACATTAACCACACTAACGAAAGATATACCAACCGCGGCCAAAAAAAAAATTGCCACTTATGTTTCACATAAGTGGCATTGGATCAACAACTTATTAAAAAACCAATACTTTTTTATATTATTACAAACCGTGGCTTTTTCATTCACGGGAACATTCCATTATGCAACAGTGGTTTCAGTATGAAATTATTTCTCAATCTTATCTGAAATTTCGTGTTGTGGCCTAATTCTGTATTTTTTTATCTTCCTCCAAAGGGTTGTTGTGGATATCCCAAGTACCTGAGCAACCTTTGTTTGATTACCGCCATATTTATTTAAAGCTTCAACAATTGCATTCTTTTCTTGTTCTGCGAGAGATGTCACAATAAACGACTTCCTCTTCTGGTCTTCAAGCAGATCTTCGGTAAGCACAGAAAATTCCTCCGCAGGAAGCGGAAGTTCTTCCACTGAGATGGTCTCATTCTTAGACAATGTAACTGCCCTTTCTATTATATTCTGAAGCTCTCTAATATTGCCCGGCCAATTGTAATTCGTCAATGCCTTCATCGATTCTTTGGAAAATACCCTTTTTCCCTTTTTTAGCTTTTCCAGAATCTTTTCCAAAAAATATTCCACTAAAAGCGGAACATCTTCCCTTCGCTCCCTTAAGGAAGGAAGATGAATACGGATTACATTAATTCGGTAAAAAAGATCTTTTCTGAATTTTCCAAACTCAACAGCTTTTTCTAAATTTTCATTTGTAGCAGCAATAATTCTTGCATCGACGTATATCGCCTTATTTCCGCCAACCGGGCGAATCTCACCATCCTGCAAAAACCGCAAGAGTTTTACCTGTGTAGACGGAGCAGTTTCACCGATTTCGTCCAGCAAAATCGTTCCCTTTTGCGCCTGCAGAAACAACCCAATCTTATCCTTAATGGCCCCGGTAAAAGCACCCCTCATGTGTCCGAATAGTTCGCTTTCCTGCAAATTTTCAGGCAACGCGCCACAATTAATCACAACAAATGGTCCATCTTTTCGCAAACTATTATAGTGGATGGCCCGCGCAATCTGCTCTTTTCCTGTTCCACTCTCCCCCGTAACCAGAACGGTGCTTTCTGTACGGCATACATGCGAAGTTATTTTTAATACTTCCAGCATGGCATTAGAATTACCAATAATGCCTTCAAATTTGTATTTATCTCTAATTTCCCCTTCAAGATACCTGACCCTGTCTTTCAAGCTCTTTTTTTCAAGCGCCTTTTTTGCAACTTTCAAAATTTCCTGATGGCGGAAAGGCTTTGTCACGTAGTCATAGGCCCCATCCCGAATTGCCTGAACTGCCGTACCAATAGTACCGTACGCCGTAATCAGGACAACCTCGGCGGATGGATTCGCAGACTTCACAGCCCTGAGCACTTCCAAACCATCGACCTTTTTCATCTTTAAATCTGTAACTACCAGGTCGTACCCATTTTGACTGTCTAATTTGTGCATGGCTTCTTCCCCGCTCGCAGCACCCTCAACCTGATATCCTTCATCCTTAAAAGCAATCATGAGGGATTCTCTCATGGCGTCCTGATCTTCCACAACAAGTATTTTACCGTTTTCCATAATTCTCACATTATCCCACGAAAAGATTATCCTGGACTGCTAATTTCTCATTTCCGACAGGCAACTTAATATAAAAGGCCGCCCCCTTGTCTTTTTTACTTTTAGCATCAATAGCCCCCCCATGGTCATCAATAATACGCTGAACCACTGAGAGACCCAATCCTGTTCCTTCTGTTTTTGTCGTATAAAAAGGTTCAAATATCTTATCCAATTCGTGATCTGGTATACCTATTCCCGAGTCTGATATCACTATCTCCACGGCGTCTCGTAAAAAAAGGTTGGTTTTTCTTACCATTACCTTAATTTGTCCACCATGAGGCATTGCTTCGAGGGAATTTATCAACAGGTTCCATAACACCTGGTGAATGAGATCTGTATCAATGTAAACTTTTGGCAATATACTCTCGTACACCTCTTTCAGTTCGACCTGATCGGTAAACCGACTATCTTGTTCCAACAGAAAAAGGGTGTTTTTGATCACTTCCCGGATATCCTGCAAAGAAAAGGAAGGCTCACGGGGATGTGCAAAAGTCAAGAAATCACTGATAATCCTGTCTAATCTTTCGGATTGACCTACAATCATTTCCAATAAATCTTTGTCCTGACCTGTCAATTTCAGATGAGCGTCCAAAATGCCCACGGAATTGCATATTGCGCCCAGGGGATTTCGAATCTCATGCGCAATCGCAGCAGCGAGTTCACCCATCGAGGCCAATTTTTCGGACCGCCGCACTTGCTCCTCCATCCTTTTTCTTTCTGTAATGTCCCGCACAAACGCCCTCACGCAAACACATTCACCCGTTTTGGCATTACAAAGACCTGTTCCATTAATCTCGACGTTGATTTCCTTTCCTGCTTTTGTCAGAAACACGGTTTCCAACTCACTACATCCGGTTTCTTTAATCCGTTTAATATGTCTCTTTATTTCCTCCCGATATTCATTTGGAACGATATCCTCCAGCATCATCCGCCTCATTTCTTCGAGGGAATATCCTAATTTATGTAATTCTGTCTTGTTTACATTAATAAAATTTCCCTTAAGACTGACCTCGTGAATCATTTCCGGGGCATTTTCCACGAGATCCCGATATTTTTTTTCCGATTCCCTTATCGACACAAAAAGCCTCGCATTCTCAATAGCAATGGCCAATTGAGGAATGACTTGATTTAGTAATCCAAAATGCGCGTCGGTAAAAGCACCTTTCTGTCGACTCCCGAGTGTAACAGTTCCGATGGTAATTCCTTTCGATTTCAATGGAAAACAGACATAAGAATGTATACCCTTTTCATAGAATTGCCGATCAAACTGATAACCTCCTTCGCTGGTATCCATAACAAACACGGGAACACCCTTTTTGACAGAGACATCCTGTGCCGTTGCATGCAAGAGAGACCGGTAGCAATGTAACCAATCAGTGGACAACAATACCCCATCAACAACATGAGAATCTTCAGCAATTTCTGTCCCATCGATGAGACACGCCACACCTAACCAGGTAAAATCAATCCTGCGTTTCAATTCGCGATAAATATTCTTGTACACTTCTTTAATGTCAAGACCCGATGCAATAATCTTATTGATATTATTTACAATCTCTTTTTCGAGTGTCACCAATTTCTCTTCTGTAATATCTTTGGATATCACCACAAAACCAATGGGTTGCCCTTTTTCGTCGCGCCGCAAGGTAAACGTAACATGAACGGGAAAGATCTCACCATTCTTCTTCTTTCTCATTACCTCTCCCTCATATCGGCCAGTTTTGCGCGCCAACTCTAAAATACGATCGACCTTCCCCGATTTTACATCTTCCTCGGTATGAAGGACCCGCACATTCGCCACACCAGTCACCTCCTCTGGCCGGTAGCCATAGATCAGGCTTGCACCCTTATTAAATGCGAGGATATTGCCATTCAAATCTTCTGCAATGATTGAATATTCCGTAGAACCCGCTAAAATACTGTGTAAAAAATTCGTCATCTCCTGGAGTTTAAGGGTTCTCTCTTTTACAATATTCTCTAAGCCGGTCGTATAATTTCTCAATGTAACCGTTTTCTCCTCCAGGGATTCAGCCATAACGTTGAACGCCTGCGCCAGTTCGCTAATTTCATCTTTTTTGCCGCTGTCTTTCACTCGTTGCCCCAGGTCACCACTGGTAATCTTTCTCGTTACCTCTGTTATATTTAAAATGGGGGAGGAAATCCGTTTCCCAAAATAGAATGCAGCCAATGCTAAAGGAAAAGCCAATACCAACAACATCGAAAGAACGAAATTTTTCAAACTGTATGCTGCCCCATACCCCTCCTGGATAGCAATCTGCGCAAGCAAACCGCAGTCATGCTCAGGAATCCAACACCATGCACCCAGGACCTTTCTGCCGTCGTAATTTTTGTAGCCATCTGAATCATAACCATCCTTGCCACTCAGGCATTTTTGAGCCCCAATAGTAAGTTTTCCTGTATGTGGATTTATCACCTTTAACGCCAGTGACGTCCTTTGCTGAATTAGCCCAGCTTTTCTCATCTCATCGGCAAACCGCGACTCTGTGAGCATAAAGCCCTCTCGGTTGATGAGAAAAGTTTCCCCGGTCTTTCCCAGTTTTGCACTCTTCATAATCTCGCTGAGAGGCAAGGTACTTACCTTGAGAACGATAGCCCCTATCGTACGATTATCAGAATCAATGAGTGGGGCAGATATATGCATCATCGGACCGCCACTATCGTTCTTTTTGCTCTCACCTTTACCCTGATCAAGACATTGAATCTTTGATATGCAAATACTTCCATTTAACCCCTCTCTGCAATAATCGTAACTCAGCATATTAGACCCTGCCAGTTGCCGTTCTGTGGCCACGAGCACAGTTCCATCGCATGAAATAATATATACAGTTTTACATCCATACTCTGCTCTGACCATATCAATATAATCGTACAACTTTGGATAACCCTTGTGCTTATCATCCACACTACGCTCCATTAAGCCAGAGATATTCCTGCTGACAACTTTTGCGTCATGCCGTCTTTCATCAAACCACATCTTTACAATTTCTGCCTGTTTTTGCTTCACGCCCTCCAGGTTTCGTATTAAAGCTTCTTCCAAATCCATTTGCGCCTTGGGAAACGCCACAAAACGCAACAACAACAATGGCAGAAATGAACAGAGCAAAAGTATCAGGACGAGCCTGTTTTTAATAGTTCTGAATAAAACCATTTTTCCTCAATCCCTCGGCCTGGCAAAAGAGCCGAAACGACAACACAACCCTCTTCCTTTACACCACTTCCCCCTGATCCTCTATCGTTGACTTGCCACTTTTTTCATATGTATAATATACAACAATCCGTCAGACATTGAATAATTATAGGGGAATGGGCACAATTTCTCACTTAACTGACTTATGGCGTAATGATACATCCTCTCGGCTTCTTCCGTGGACATCCCCTGTTCCACCTCATAAAAATATCCCAAGCCCAAATCCTCACCTTTGGGTGCCATCATACTCCTTAACCCATATTCTGAAGGATTTTGGGTAATCGGGGAATCCTTCTCCATTCCAAAAAGGGACGGCAAACAGGAAAAGCCAGGGGAATCCAGGTATTCTTTATTCAGGACAAAGCCGATTGTCTCTAATGCTTCATTTGCAGTCTCTGTGGGAAACCCAATGATTATATAGAGGTGGAACGATATACCTGCTTTTAAGCATTCATCCAATACTCTTTTCACGACATCTACCTTCGTCCCCTTTTTCATCAAATCCAGCATCCGCTGATTATACGATTCTAAACCAAAAACCAACTTTTGACACCCGGATGCATGCATCTTCCCAAGTAAATCACTCGTAAGGGTGCTCTCAAATCGCACCCCACCCATCCATTTTATATCCCATTGGTTTTTTAATATACCTTGTGATATCTCCCGTAATTGATTCACGGGAACGGACTCGTCGGTAAAGAAAAAATATGGGGTATTATATTTTTGAGAAAGCTTACGAATGTCCTCCAGGAGTAATTCCGGCTGACGTAAACGAAAATTCCCGTGATCCAGATGTAAGTTGCAAAAGGCACATTTCCTGTAATAACATCCCCTGGATGTCTGCACGGGCAAGACAGATGCAGGAGTAAGATAAAACCTGAGGGGAAACCCATCAAAATCAGGCGTAGGAAGCCTATTTAAATCCTCTGCAAAAAACGGCTCATTCACCCTGGTAACATTGTTCTCTCGATAAATCAGGTTGGGCACTTTTGCAAAATCCCTCTTGCCTCCCACCTGTTCTACAAGTTCCAATAAGGCATGCTCACCCTCAAAAACGACAAAACTATCAACAATCGAAAACAACCCATCCACCTTTTTTACATTTTCAATGAGCTTGGTAAAAACACTTCCACCTATGGTAACATGAATCTCTTTGTTTCGATCCTTTATCAATTTTGCAAGGGTTAGCCCTGGAATGATCTGAGAAGTACTGGTTATGGAAATACCCAATACATGTGGTGAAAATTCCAGGACGGAAGAAAGAATGTGGTCTTTATACAGGTCGAGGAAGATATTTTCTTCCGCATCGTCCAGCGCGCTAAAAATCTCCCGGGAGGAATATACAGAATACCTCATATCGTTATTCAGCGCCGTCATCGACGAAGGGTAATACGCGGCGGAGAGAATTCCAAGGGTCTCGTTTACCGTATTGACACTCGCTATGTATCGTTCGAGGTCATAAAAATCTTCCGATCTTAAGGTGTTTTTTGCAGGTTCCACCTTATCAATTACCGAAGGAATCAGTTCCAGTGCATTCACCAATGCCTGGCGTTTTTCCTGATAATCCGGGGAAGCACCCCGGCGGGACGACTCTCCGGGACTATCCATAGTCCTTAAGGTATCGACAATCCTTTGATAAAATTCACTGCATGTCTTTTTCGTTAGGAGTATGTCCAGCAACTCAATATTTATGTCTCTCTGTACGACATCACGAACACCATTTTGTCGTAAAAATGCCGTCAAAGAAGGCAGGCTGAGGTAGGGTTGTGAAGGATGCCACGATGGTGGGAATAGTAAGAGCACTTTCATTACTTCACCTTTTTTTGTCCTCCCTCTGCTTTCCCAAGAGATTTAACCTTCGGCGGCATGATCGAGTCCAGATGCAGCGCATCCCTCCCTGTCAGTACATCCATTTGCTTTTGGGCCTGTATCTTTACAGGCAGACCGTATATCTTGATAAATCCAAGGGATGCGCTGTGATCAAAAGAGTCTTCCTTTTGATAGGTTGCCAATTTTTCACTATACAGGGATAGTGGCGATTTGCGCCCTACTACAGTACACGTCCCTTTTGATAATTTTACGCGTATCGTTCCCTTCATGAGACGCTGACTACTCAGTACGTATGCTACCAGGTCCTGGTGAAAGGCAGAAAACCAAAGCCCATTGTAAATCAAATCGGCATAGTGCGCCGAGACAATATCTTTAAAACGCAGGGCATCTTTTGTCATAATCATACCTTCAAGCGCCCTGTGAGCAGTATGCAATATGACGGCGGCAGGAGACTCATAAATTTCTCTGGACTTAATGCCTACCAGACGATTCTCCAGGTGATCAATACGACCAACACCATGCTTTCCGCCCCTCGCATTCAAGGTATTAATAAGGGTAATCCCATCCATCTCTTCCTCGTTCATAGCAACGGGGATACCCTTTTCAAAATGAATCTCAATGTATTCGGGTTCATCCGGAGCGTCCTGTGCATTTTTTGTCCACCTGTAAACCTCCTCTGGCGGTTCAGCCCAGGCATCTTCCAATATCCCGCACTCAATACTCCTCCCCCAGAGATTTTCATCCGTACTGTATGGGCTTTTAATCTTTGCTTCTACCGGGATATTATGCTCCTCAGCATATCGAATCTCCTCGTCACGTGTCATCCTCCACTCCCTTACGGGTGCAATGATCTGAAGCTTAGGATTCAGCACCTGCAAGGATACATCCAGGCGTACCTGGTCGTTTCCTTTCCCTGTGCATCCGTGAGCCACAGCATCTGCCTTCTCCTCGTGCGCAACATCTGCCAGCAATTTTGCAATCAGCGGCCGACCTAAGGCCGTTGCCAGCGGGTAAACCCCTTCATACAATGCCCCTGCCTGCAAAGCAGGGAATATAAAATAATTAACAAAAGTATCCTTTGCATCAACAACAATCGCCTTTTTCGCCCCGATCTTTAACGCCTTTTCCCGAATAGCATCCAAATCCTTTACCGCACCGAGGTCTATGGTCACCGTAACGACGTCCATATTATATTTTTCGGGAATCCACTTAATTGCCACAGAGGTATCCAAGCCGCCCGAATAGGCCAATACCACCTTTTTCCGTTGCTCTGACATGAATATAAATCCCCCAGGTTGATCCGTACTATTTCAAAATGAAA
>JAUQXU010000480.1 GCA_030837935.1 Candidatus Brocadia sp. | reverse complement strand
TTTTTTACAGATATATTTTAATGAAATTACTGGAACTACAGCCTTTGCACTTATAGACGATAACAAGCGGATTTGGGGTATAGATTGTGACAATATGAGAGGGTGGCATTTCCATCCGCTGGAAAATCCTGAAACTCACCATAGCATAAATAAGAAAACTATTGAAGAAATAATTGAGATGTTATCAGAGGTATGGTCATTTCTTCTGTGATAGACAAAAAAGATTTGTAAAGAAAAATGGCATGCTTGGCTCTAAAAAATACAAGGTGGAAAAATGAATCTCCTGCTCATAAATCCATATTTTGAAGGTCGCGTTTATACACCGTCTATCGGTCTTCTTGTGCTTGCTACCACAGTTCGCAGGGAAATGGGGATACCGGTACGGGTCTTGGAACCCTCGCTTCAGGGGTATTCCTTTCAACAGGTTGTTGATATTGCTAAGGACTACACCCATATAGGCATTTCCTGTTATACTGAGTCACGTTTTTCCTCGGTAGACCTTGCGCAGACAATTAAAGGGGCAGACCACAATAAGGTGCTCATATTTGGAGGACCTCACGTTACATCTCTGGGTAGTCCCTTTTTGAAAGAGTATTCTTATATTGATTTTATGATTCGTTCTGACGGAGAAAAGGCATTATTAGGGATTCTTAAGGGATCTGATTCCGCGACCCTTCCCGGACTTGTATATCGGGGAACAAACGGTCAAATTGTTGAAAACCCAATCGAGAGAGACAAAAAGGTCAACTGTCTGGATATTGATTACGACTTTATCGAAGATGTTATTGTTAGCTGGAAGGATTTCGAAGTACCGGGATGGCTTCTTAAAAAGAAACATTTACCTGTCATGGCCTCAATGGGATGTCCGTTTCAATGCCGTTTTTGTGCGGCTCCTGAACTAGGAGGGGGTTTGTGGCGGGGCACAGAACCGTCCGTTCTGGTCGACCGCATGGAGAGGCTTATAGAGGAGCGGGGGATTGGTTACTTTCGTTTTTATGACCCTCTTTTTACCGCCAACGAAAAGAAGATTCAGGAATTTTGCAAAATAATTCTTGAACGAAAAATATCGGTAAACTTTCGGGTCGATATCAGGGTTGGTACGCGCAAAAATACCCTCGAACTGCTAAAAAAAGCTGGCTGTGATGTAGTAGGATTTGGGGTGGAAACCGGTTCTGATAAACTTTTAAAAGTAGTGGGCAAGGGAGTTTCAAGACGCCAGGTCCTTGAAACTATTCAAGAGTGCAAGGCGTTGGGATTTTGGATTATTGGTTTCTTTATTTACTTTTTTCCCCATGAAGATGAACATGACCGAAGACAGACCATGGATTTGTTCAAATATTTTGATGTACTGAATATCCAATTTTTTAAGATTTATCCGGGAACCTCATACTACCAGGAGTTCGTTGCGGAAAAGTTTATACACGAATCCTTTTGGTTTGACCGTTCGATTTCTTCGGATACGTATTTCTGCAAGGATACCTTTCCCAGTGCAGAGTTTTCTATTAACGAGGGGATGCGGAAAATTGCCATGTCGTATGACCTTATCAGTCTGAAATCTTTCGGTAATAGTTTTAAAAGAAATGGTTGGAAAGCACTGATGTCTTTGGCCTACTCGGCTGCCCATTATACTTTATTGCGTTCGGATATTTTATTTAATCTGAAAAATCATCTTGCCCGGCGCGGAGTCCTTGAGCCACTCAAGCGGCTGCTGGCCCGCGCCAGAGTTAATCCCTGGTGATAATACGAGGAATGGTTTACTATGCAAGTTGCACTCATTAATCCATATTTTGGCGAGGGGTCTAACTGGGAGACCAGTGGCGCCGTTCATAGCCCTCCTTTAAATCTGGGCTTTATAGCTACCTACTTACGGGATCATGGTGGAATAGCGTGCCGGGTGTTCGACCCCTTTCCTCAGGGAATGAGCATCGAGGATACCCTGAAGGCTGTGGCAGACTATAACGTCATAGGCCTTGCATGTTACACCGATACCCGCCATTATTGTTTTAACTTTGCAAAAAGACTAAAGGAACGCTATCCCGAAAAATTTCTTGTGGTAGGCGGTCCTCACTGTTTCTCCCTGGACCAACTGATCTTGAAGCATTATCCGTTTGTGGATGCGGTTATCCGGGGAGAGGGTGAGCAATCATTGCTTGGGTTGGTACAGGGAGCAGATCCATCAACGATTCAGGGTCTTACCTGGCGTAACGGGGAACACATTGTCCAGAATCCAAAACGACCGCTGCTGGCAGATATCAACTCCC
>JAUQXU010000043.1 GCA_030837935.1 Candidatus Brocadia sp. | reverse complement strand
GTTCCCTACGGGAATATTAAATCGGATCTTTGTTGTTGGATTGAACGGATTTGGATAGTTTTGGAAAAGCTCAAACCGTTGTGGTATTTCAGTTGATATTGGCTGAATGCCAATTGGAACGCATAGCCTGAAATCATTATAATAATACTTTAGGGCTGAATCCGACAACGATTGTAATGCGCAGACATTCTGAAAATTGTTTCCGCCGTCACGTGTTACCATAAATGACATCACGACTATCTGAGTATCTCCTGAGTTCATCACAAAAGGACCTGAATTTGACCAGTCTCTGAAGTTATGAGATCCTGAATCGAACCAACCTATTCTGGTGCAAGCGTTGCCATCAAATTTGAAGGCTGAGGGCTGCCCGTTTATCGGGTTTAAGATCGGATTCCCACAAGTATTTGAACCTTTCATAATATTAAACGCTGCGGGTGCAGAATGAGGATCCGAAAAACAAGAATCACCCGTTCCATTGACGATTAAATAATTGCTAGTCAAACCAACAAGCTTGTATCCCGTTATAGTATCATAAGGTAGCTTTGCTGTATCAATCAAATTGCCAGTTTGACGAATAGGGCTTTGTAAATATCTGTATCCCAAAGCAGGCGGATTTGAACCATAATTGCAGTCATTGTTATCTGCATTATAAGCGAAAACCATATCCCGCAAAGTATCAACGCCCCCAGCATCATCACCTGCACCGCAGGAACCATCACCAATATCAGGATCATTTAACTCCGCAAAATAAACACTATCCCAGTTAAGTGAGCTCTTATTTATAAGTTTCCATTTCATAAAGTACATATCCTGAAGCGGCGGGCAGTTGAACATGAAAGCAAGCTGCTGAATCTCTACTCCAAGAGGTAAAGTTCCACCGGGCTGTCCGGGATTCGAAACATGAATATTATTTGTGCAGTTAGTGTAATCCATAAATACCATAAACGATAACTCTTCGGGCCTTGCAGTTGAACCATTCCCAATACCCGGCCTGTCGCCATTCCATGCCGGCTGGTAGCCTGGTATTCCGTTTACTTCAACAAATGGTGCGCCCTTATTAACCGGCCAATTTGCCCAAGAATCATAAGTTAAGGTATACTGTCTCCCTCCTGCTATCTTTAATCTCACTCCTCCTGCTATTAGAGAAGGGTCTGTAAGATTCACGAGATATCCCCTCCATGTTGGGTCGTTACACACTGATTGTGGAGTTACTTGCCCTATTACCGGTATATTTCCGGAAGTATAATGAGAGAAATACAAAGAAGCTGCCACTCTTAATTCATGCTGAGGCCCTACTTTTGCTCCAATAACAACGCCACTAGCAAAATTGATAGTTTTTCTGTTTGGTGAAGTAACCGGCCAGGACATTCCTGCCGTTGGACTAGGAAAAGTAACGAAATCATAATTAAATATTCCATCAGTCCTGAAACAAGTATTGATATTGTTGCCCTGCATGAATATCTGCTGTGGAGGCAGGGCTTCCTGTGAGTAAATTAAGTGAAACGGTAGAAGAACTAAAATGATTGCTATCTTTCTCATTTTATAAAAGGTTAATTTGGGTTTATGCAAGCATTTTTGGTGAATACAACAAAATCCAACCGGTATCAAAAAACTTTTTGATCCGGAAAATGTTATCATTATAAATGAATCTTCTTGATGGAAATCCAATAATATGATTTTTGCCGTAAGATATCTTGCTTAATAATATTAAGTGTGGAAAGCAAAGGCATATCAAGGGGTTTTTCATAGATATATTTTTTAAAAAATAATCAAAAAAACCTGTAAGAACAATAAACTAATACATGAAACGCTGATTTTAGAGGAATTTTGATGGATTCAGACAGTTTTTGATACCCTTACAAAACCGAAATAATTTATCCAAAAGGTCAGAGTAACAAATGCAAGAAGTGTGATCAGAGTGGTTAACATACTGCGGTAAACAAATAATTGCAGCATTACAATTATGATGCCGAAAAGGAACGGATATAAAATCGAAGTCATCCTTTGAAGTGAGTTTATCAGTGTATTCTCTTTTGTAAATGGCAGCACTTTGCTGAGAAGATTGTAAATAGAATTATACAAATTCGCAGCTGCGAAAATAAATATTGTATGCAGTATTGCCTGATCAAGCGGTATTTTAAATATAAAAATGATCCCTATTGATATACACACAGGAATGAGAAGATAGATCACAAAGAATTTTCTGAATCCGTTCTTAAAATTCCTGCGTGAGGAAAGCGGGTATGAATCATATATCCAGGACACCCCCGGATAGTTAGTTACTTTAACCCCGAGTATGGCTGTGTTAAGCACAACCA
>JAUQXU010000479.1 GCA_030837935.1 Candidatus Brocadia sp. | reverse complement strand
ATAATCTCCATATCAGCCTTATCAGATATTGCCCAAATGCGTTTTATTTCTGAGGAGAGCCTTCATGAATTTGACAACCTTGAAATAAAGGTAATACATGAATTAGAGGCATTGTCAAAATAGTCTTTATAACCAGACACGAAGTCACAAAGTAGTAGAACATGAAGTTTTGTTACAATTTTTTTGCACCTTTGTGTCTGGTGGTTGAACATTTAAAATAAACGAGGCGAAAAATTGTTTAAAGAATATTTGAATATTCGAGATATTATTGGCCCACTTATTCTGTTACAGGAGGTAGAAGGGGTTTCTTATGGCGAACTTGCCGAAATAAAATTAACCAGTGGTGAGATGCGGCGTGGCAGGGTTTTGGAAATTGCAAACCGAAATGCCCTTATTCAGGTATTTGAAGGAACACAGGGTATCGCCAAGGATAATGTTAAGGTAAAATTCCTGGGTAAAGGGTTGGAGATTGGTGTATCGCCCGATATTATAGGAAGGATCTTCAACGGCGCTGGCGAAACGATTGATGGAGGGCCTCCTATCATCCCAACCAAGTATCTCAATATCAATGGCAATCCCATGAATCCATGTGCCCGGGATTATCCAGAAGAATTTATTCAAACGGGCATTTCTTCTCTTGACGGTATGAATTCCCTCGTACGTGGCCAGAAACTACCTATTTTTTCAGGTGCAGGGCTTCCACATGCAAAGATTGCCGCTCAGATAGCACGTCAGGCCAGTGTGCTTCAAGCCGAAGAAAAATTTGCCGTGATTTTTGCAGCCATGGGAGTCACCTTTGAGGAGTCTGATTATTTTATAACGGATTTTAAACGGACAGGTGCCATCGAACGAGCAGTACTCTTCATTAATCTGGCTGATGACCCCACCATAGAGCGTATTGCTGTACCGCGTATGGCACTGACCGTAGCCGAATATCTTGCATACGAGCAGGACGCACACATTTTGGTCATACTCACGGATATGACAAATTATTGTGAGGCCCTTCGCGAAATTTCGGCGGCACGGAAGGAGTTGCCAGGACGCCGTGGGTATCCAGGTTATTTGTATACCGATCTTGCCACCCTCTATGAACGCGCCGGACGGATAAAAGGTAAAAAAGGTTCTATTACCCAGATACCCATTCTGACGATGCCGGAAGACGACAAGACCCATCCTATCCCCGACCTCACAGGCTATATTACAGAAGGACAACTCATCCTCAGCCGTTTACTCCATTCACAAGGCATATATCCTCCCATCGACATCTTGTCCTCCCTTTCCCGACTCAAAGACAAAGGGATCGGCAAGGACAAGACACGGGAAGATCATTTTGATGTGGTAAATCAACTCTATGCGGCCTATGCAAGGGGAAAGCATGCCAAGGAACTGGCCATTGTGCTGGGCGAATCATCACTGACCCCTCTGGATGTGCAATATATAAAATTTTCCGAACTTTTTGAAAAGATATTCCTTCAACAGGGTGAGGAAGAGGATAGAACGATCGAAGAAACACTCAACCTCGGATGGAAAATTTTAGGGTTTCTGCCTAAAACAGAATTGAAAAGGATCAAACAGGAACATATTGAAAAATATTACAAACCCTTACCCTCTGAAACATATTTGGAATTAATGGGAACGCAGATTTCCGCAGATATACGCTGACTTCGTCGTGAGCGCTCAGTCGAACGATAATAATTTTGTTCTTATTTTCAAAATCCTGATAATCTGCTTTCATCTGTATCCAAAATAAATAATAAGCCATGAAACCACAAATCAACGCCACCAGGATGGAGTTTATTAAGCTGGGCCGAAGACTTTCTATGGCCATGCGAGGGCACAAACTCCTGAAAGATAAAAACGAAGGTCTGATGAAGGAATTTTCGACCCTGGTGAGGACATATAAAGAAGTCCGTCAAAGAGTGGATGCAGATTTACCCAATCGTATGAAATTGTTTCTCCTTGCACAGATAACCTCTTCTTCCCAAAGCATATCCACTGCTTTGGAGCAATCAAAGGGAACATTAGAACTCAAGATTTTTGAAAGAAGTATATTGAATATTAAAGTACCCGTATTTGAGGTGTCCTTAACCGAAGATACCTCTTATAGTCTTATGGATACACCCGTAGAACTTGACGATGCCATTATACAACTTAAGGAATTTTTTTCTTCTATTGTAAAGACAGCTGAACTTGAACAATCCACGCGTTTGCTAGCAAAAGAGATAGAAAAGACACGCAGGAGGGTAAATGCCCTGGAATACATTCTCATTCCACAATTACAGGATTCCATAAAATTTATTAAATCCAAACTAGACGAGATGGAACGGTCCAATATAAGCAGGCTCATGAAGATAAAAGAGATGCTGACCTCAAATGCACGAAAGTAAGTACAGAGAGAAAGTTGTAAGGCAAAAATGCTGGCCCAAAGCAATTTAAAAGGAAGTGAAAGGAACTATCGGGTACTGAAACCATGCACGAAAAAATCAAAATGGGCATCAGCTCCTGCTTACTTGGGGAAAAGGTGCGTTATGACGGCGGACACAAACTCAATCGCTTCATAACAGATACCCTTGGGCAGTATTTCGAATGGGTGCCTGTTTGCCCTGAATTTGAATACGGACTTCCCGTACCACGGGAACCTTTACGCCTGGTGGGAATACCGGAATCTCCACGACTCATAACCATTAAGACCGGGATTGACCATACGGAAAAGATGCTACAATGGGCAGAGAAAAAATTCGGTGAATTAGAACAGGAAAATCTCTGCGGTTTCAT
Source organism: Candidatus Brocadia sp. (assembly GCA_030837935.1). GTDB lineage: Bacteria > Planctomycetota > Brocadiia > Brocadiales > Brocadiaceae > Brocadia. The sequence goes on along the minus strand of JAUQXU010000479.1, from coordinate 1,582 downwards.
CTTTAAGAGCAAATCCCCAAGTTCTGGCATTGGCGGTGTAAAGTTGTATACTCCGTCTGGTATAACCAGTCAACGCGGCGTTGGCATCTTTGGCGGCGCTTTCATAAGGCACTTCCCACTCACCCCGGCAATTGATGACGGACGTCTCCATAACCCTCAGTTAAGGGAAAATTTTATAGAGAGCGTTTTTGTTTTTCAGCGGTGGCAGAAGCTTCAGAAATCTAAGAGCATTAACGATCTGGTCGAGTTTCATACCAGTCATAAACTTCTGATGCTGGCTCATAGTCCCAGGCATTACTCATCGTTGGGTCAACTCGTGGCAGGTGCAAAAAGGGTAAAGCGGGAAGGCCTGTTTTCTGCATATATTCAGGGTTTCATGGATGGTATGAGGCTCATTGCAACACCAAAGAAGAACGCAAACGTCTTGATGCATATTGCAGGATATTTTAAAAAACTCATATCTTCGGATGAAAAGCAGGAACTCCTTGAGGTTATTGAAAACTATCGCAGGTGTCTTATCCCACTAATTGTCCCAATTACGCTGGTAAAACACTATGTCAGAAAATACGACATCGCTTATTTAAAAAAACAGTATTATCTCAATCCCCACCCCGTGGAACTCATGCTGCGAAACCACGTATAGCAGAATTATTTGACATGCCATTCTGAAATATTTTTTGTGCCCTTTTTTAACACAGATTGTTACAGCCTTTTTACCAACTGAATATATGAATTAATATCAAATTTTGCTTTGCAGCCATTATAGCTCATATAGCGGATTTTGCCAAAAATATTTCGTTCTTTCCATGGACGATCATGAATCCCTCCAATGCTCCAGGCGATACCAGCATATCCATTGGGGTCCCTGCCATCGAGTTCATACTTGTCATTCAGATAAATCGCGATTTCAAAAGCCTCTTCCGGCGATCTTGTCCATTCCAATATTTTTTTTGCCCAGTACATCCTCATGTACCCATGCATCTTCCCCCTTTTGACCATTTCTGACTGAGCAGCATTCCACAGTTCGTCATGGGTTTCGGCATTTTCAAACTGTTCCGGTGAATACGTATATTCCCTCTCATCGTGCCTGTGTTTGTTCAGCGTTTCCTTCGCCCACGCAGGAAACCCCTGAAAATTATCATACTGAGAATTATAAAAGCAGAAATTATCCGACAACTCACGCCTTATAATAAGTTCCTCCAGAAATGCATCACCAGACCTGCTCTTATTAAAAGTCTTTATAATTTCAAGCGCCACCCTTTGCGCGGAAATCTGGCCAAAATGAAGATAGGGAGACAGATGAGAATGTGCATCCTTTGCAGGGTCATTCCTTCGTGTGTCATAATGCGGTAATTTATTCTGCAGGAATTTCATGAGTGCCTTTTCGGCGGCCTTTTCCCCCGGTTCAATCCATGAAAAATGTTGACCCGTATCTGATGTCTTAACCCAACTTCAACAAATTCGTCATAAAAAAGGTGAAAAATGGGTAAAAATCTGGCAACAAAAAGTCGTAACTCCTTGATATGGTTAGACATTAAATTTTGGAACGTTCAATGTAGTGCCTGAATAATATTATTTTCAT
>JAUQXU010000005.1 GCA_030837935.1 Candidatus Brocadia sp. | reverse complement strand
GGGAAGGGAATTGATTTTAAGTTTGGTAAATTTGCCACCTGGATTGGCGCAGAACTCTGGGAAAGTGTGGATAATCCAAATTTCTCCCGTTCACTTCTTTATCAGAATGCGATCCCATTTACCAATACAGGTTTAGCCGTCAGCTATCCCCTATTCGATAGTCTAACTGTAACAGGATATCTTGTGAATGGTTGGGATACCTTCGTAGATAATAATGATAGTAAAACTTTGGGGTATCAGTTTAACTTGAAGATAAGTGAAAATACAAGTTTTATTGTTAATGGTAGCCACGGTGCTGAACAAGACGAAGATATTGCGAGTAATGCTGACGGAAATATAAGGCATTTTTGGGATTTGATTTTTGCATTAAAACCTTTCGAAAAGACGTCGCTTAACCTTAACTTTGATTTTGGTACAGAAGAGGGTGCCGCGGGGTCGGCCAGTGGTTTCTTGCCAGGAGACGGTAATGGTAAATGGTGGGGCTTCTCAGGCATCGTTAACCAGGATATTACAGATTACTTTGGCCTTGCATTCAGGGGTGAATATTTTGACGACCATGATGGCGCAAGGATAGGTGTTAGCGCCCTTCGTCTTTGGGAAATCACACTTACAGCAAACTTTAAGATCAGGGAAAATCTCCTTGTCAGACCAGAAGTTCGCTACGATGAAGCAAGTGAAGATATATTCAATGGCCATCAGGGCGAACTCACAACGGCAATCGATCTTGCCTATTTGTTCTAATCAGCTAACTTTTATTTCTTAAATCACTAAAGGCTGCCACGTTTATCGTGAAGGCCAAAAATAACGAATCCCCCTATATCCCTTTCACGAAGGAAGATATAGGGGGATTCACATTTTATGGATGAATTATTCTGCCAAGGCACCTTGTTTTTGCAAACTTACTGAAAATGAAGTATAGTACACTGCGTCATTATATCTGCTTTTAGAGGATGTACCAATTTTGGATCAAATCGACAGAGTTTTGCATGTGCAGAGAAAACCTTCCAGGTTATTGTAGACAAGACAAAGTGAAAACAAAAAACAAAACTATTGTCGCTGAAAAGCCGCTTTCGGCTTGTGTTCTCATCTTAATAGCTGCATTCTCCTTTCTGCTTTATGTAAACGCAACCCATGGAAATTTTGTCTACGACGATTTTAAAATTATTGTAGAAAATTCCTTTATTAGACAATGGAGCTGTCTCCCCAAAGTCTTTACAAAAGATTACTTTGCTATCTCAGGGGAGATGACTTACCGTCCCCTTGTTACAATCTCATACTTCATTGATTATGCCATCTGGCACTTAAATCCCTTTGGATTTCACCTGACAAATATTATTTTGCATACCATAAATACGGTCCTTTTTTACCGATTGCTCCATACCGTTTTATCCAATAATAAGATCATTTTGCTTTCAATCTTGTTCTTTGTCACACACCCCGTTCTAATAGAAACCGTGAACGCCATCGGCTATCGGGAAGACCTTCTGTCTGCAACATTTCTCCTCATTTCGTTTATTTACTTTATAAAATCCGACTCCCTTTTTTACCGGGAAAATGATCAGACAATCCGGTTCGTCTTTTATTATTCCATCTCTCTTGTTGCTTATCTGTGCGCCCTTTTTTCAAAAGAAATGTCCATTACCCTTCCCGCCCTATTGATGCTGTTTGTCGTGTTTTCTCATCAAAAGCCATGGTTGGCCTTTGCGAAAAGATTTAAGGGGATTTACACAGGATACCTTGCCATTTCACTTTTCTACCTCACCATTCGATTTATTGCATTGAGTAATCCTGCATTAAAAACTGCCTATCAACCAGGCGGGTTCTGGATCAATATCTTCACTATGATCAAGATACTGGCTTCCTATATCAAACTATCATTCTTTCCGGTCAATCTTAACGCTGACTACGTGGTGCCTCTTGCAGAATCCCCATCGGAAGTGACATTTGTGCTCTCTCTCTTATTTTTAATCTCAATTTTTATCATATTTACCATAGTATGCAAAACGAGGAATATATTTGCCTTTTGGATGGCGTGGTTCTTTGTCACACTGTTACCCGTCATGAATATCATGCCCATAGGCAATATCATGGCTGAGCGGTATCTCTATATCCCCGTAATGGGGTTTTGTGCAGTAAAAGGGATACTGATTTACCGGATCACAGACCGCACCCTATCTCCGCGCGCCATCCCTTTGAGGCAAACCGTACAACTGGTCTTGGTAACCCTTATGCTGGGGGGTTATGGGTTTGCTATCATCAGGAAGAATGGAACGTGGCGGGACGAATTTACGCTATGGACGAAAACCATCACACGTTCCCCGAGCAGCTATCGCGCCCATTGTAATTTGGGAAACATATACATAGAAAGCGGACTTGCAGAAAGGGCATACATGGAATATCAAATTGCATTAAGGATAAACCCTAATGACCCCAATGTTCACAGTAACCTGGGAAATGTTTATAGTAAAAAGGGGCTTATCGATAAGGCCTTCGAAGAATACAACTCGGCCATCCGCCTGGACAGGAATTATGCACAACCCCACAACAATCTTGGCAATATCTATTTCAATCAGGGTTCCCTTGATAAGGCAAGGATGGAGTACGAAGAGGCGTTACGGATAAAGCCTGACTATGCACTTGCCCACAATGGACTTGGCAATATCTACAACAGAACGGGAGATCTCGACAAGGCTGGGGAAGAATTCAAAAAATCTCTTCATTATGACAACAGGTACATCCCCGCCCTGATCAATTTAGGGGTAAATTATGCCAAAAGAGGGCAGTTAAGCGAAGCCGTTACTGAGCTTAAAAAGGCTGTAGAATTGGACAACAACCAGTCACAAGGCCATTACAATCTTGGTCTTGCTTATGAAAAATTGGGAAAGCAAACCGAGGCTATCACTGAATACAACATCGTCATCCGGCTAGACCCCAATAATCTCAACGCACTTTACGCACTCGGCAGTTTATATAAAGGGTTAGGTCTGGCAGATAGCGCTATAAATGCATTCCAGAGAATGATTATACTTAGCCCTGACATCGCAGATGTTTACAAAAATCTCATTTTTTTATATCTCGAGAACAAAAATGATAAGGAAATGTCTCTGTATTATCTGAAGGAATTATTAAGAATAGACCCCTCCCAGGCACAAAACGATGATATCAAACAGCTCTTGGAGCGTTTAAGACTATCAAGAAATTGAAGATTCTACGGCCTTTTTCATTGCAGATTGTAGCGGTATCGGTAAATTCGCAATCTGAATTACATGATCTGAAATTGTCTCAGTGTTTACGCTACTGACAGGTGAAAGTTACCGAAGAACTATTGCAGGGGAAAGTGGGCCCACAAGGATTCGAACCTTGGACCAGCGGATTATGAGTCCGCTGCTCTAACCAGCTGAGCTATGGGCCCTTATTAGATTAAATCAAATTATAACAAAATCTTATCCCTTTTCAATTTCATTTTCATACTTTAGTTCTTTTTAAAGCGTCAATAGCTTCTTTAGCATCCTCAAAAGGCCCCCAAATTTCACCTTTTTCAATTGCTTCTGTTGCCCCTCTTTCGCCTTTCTGCCACTCTTCATGCCACCACCATCCCTGGTCAGCATCAATAAGCCCCGCCTTAACGGCGACTTTTACTTCGTTTTCGTTTAAACCTTTTGAGTGGACCAGGTCAGTTTGTATTTTTTTAATCTTCTCCCTTGCTTTAACAAGTATTTTTTGCTCGTTTTTATTCAGATGGGATATGGATCGCTTGTCG
>JAUQXU010000478.1 GCA_030837935.1 Candidatus Brocadia sp. | reverse complement strand
CCTTGCCACTACAAAAAATATTTTTGCTGAAAATGTCAAAATATTTTTTGTAAGGTACTAAGCTGAACGAGTCGGAAACGTAAAATGAAAATTTCAAATTGCAAAGGTAATTTTACATTTTTCAATTTACCTTTTTTTCATTTTAAGAAAGATTTTTTTGCGGCTTTAAGGGTAACGTAAAGGTAAAGGTGCTTCCCTTCCCATACTCGCTTTTTACCCATATCTTGCCTCCATGTAATTCGATCAAACGTTTTGTAAGTATCAAACCAAGCCCTGTTCCTTCGTACCGCCGCGCATACGAACCATCCACCTGCCGAAATGCCTCAAATAATTTTTCCATATCCTCCGGCTTTATGCCGATACCCGTGTCGCTCACGGCAATCTGAATATGCTGATCCGTAAGTTTTGCATTGATAGTAATCCTGCCATTCTCCGGTGTAAACTTGATGGCGTTAGATACCAGATTATACATGATCTGTTTAAATTTTACCTTGTCTGCTCTTACAGAGGGTAGGTCCTCTAGAATATACGTGCGTATGCGGATGTCTTTCTTGTGAGAACATTCTGTAATCGTATTTAATACCTCATGAATAGCCTCTTCTACGGAAAACTCTTCATACTGGAGCTCAAATTTTCCAGCCTCAATCTTTGAAAGGTCGAGGATGCTATTAATTATATTGAGGAGGTGTTGTCCGCTGCTATGGATATCCCCCAGATAATCTTTTTGCTCTGCATTAAGGGTACCGGTGATTTCATCCCTTAAAACTTCAGCAAAACCAATGATGGCATTCAGAGGGGTGCGAAGCTCATGTGACATGGTCGCCAAAAACTCAGATTTGAGCCTGTTAGCCTTTTCAAGCGCGATGTTTGTCCTCTGAAGCTCTTCAGTTCTTTCTGCAACCCTTTTCTCCAGTACGACGTTTACATCCTGAAGTCTTGTAATACGAATAAAATCAAGCCACGAAGTCACGTCTTCATATTCGGCAACATTGAGTCCCTTTTTTTCTTCCTCAGGGCTTACCCGCACATCCACGATCTTCTTAAGACACCAGAAAAAGAGCATCCCCAGCCCAAACGACCATGCAAAGGCAACCCCAACGCCTATTGCCTGTATGCCAAGTTGATGCAACCGGCTGCCACCCTCTACCAGGAGGGTTGATTTTTCGGCAAAGGGTGCAACGCAGAGGGTGCCGACAACACCACCCACCCCATGAACAGCGACGGCAGCCACGGGATCATCGATCTTTAATATCCTTTCAATAAAGTCCTGGGCCAGGATCGACACGATACCGGCAATTAAACCGATATAAACAGCACTGTCGGGATTTACCCTGTTTGAGCCTGCTGTTATAGCCACCAGGCCAGCCAGTATAGCCGTAAAGAATTTTCCGGCATCGAGTCTCTTTTCCATCGTGTAATTAAGTATTAGCGCCGAAACTCCGGAGGCCGCCGGCGCCAGATTTGTGTTGGTAATGACAAGTCCGATATCCGCGCTAGCCCGTAGAAGACTTCCACCATTAAAGCCAAACCAACCAAACCAAAGGAAAAAAGTACCAAGTGTAGCCAACGGAATGTTGTGTAACCCCATTCGATTAGAAGAACCATCGGGATTATACTTACCAATTCTTGGACCCACAACCAAAGCACCTGCCAGGGCAAACCATCCCCCAATCGAATGCACCACGGTAGAACCTGCAAAATCAATAAACCCCAATCTGCCCAGCCATCCTGACTGTTCAGGACAAAAGAGATTCCCCCATGCCCAATGACCGAAAATCGGGTAGACAATACCCGTCACAAATACGATGCCTAGGACATTAGAAATAAAATTCGAACGTTCTGCTACGGCTCCTGTCAATATGGTCGCGGCAGTAGAGGCAAAGACCAATTGAAAAAAGAAAAAGCTAAAAGCCAGATTACCCTGATGTGCCATTACCCCCTTGGCAAAAAAATGATCTAACCCAATCCACCCCACATGGCTTTCGCCAAACATAAATCCAAATCCAAAGGTATAAAAGACCAGGGAAGCTATGACAGTAACCATCAGGTTTCTAATAGAAACGCTAATGGCGTTCTTTGACTGTGCAAAGCCTGCTTCATAGGAGGTAAAGCCAAGCTGCATGAAGAATACCATGCATGCCGCAGCCATAACCCAGATGTGATTAATGTTTATTTGTATGTTTTCCATATTGAACATTCGCTACAAGTAATATTATCGCACCAACTGCGGAGAAGTAGTTAATACACCGTCATTTTGATCCGGTTCATTGTATCACCCACTTTCCAGCGTTGCCTGTAATCCGATAACAGGTTGTGGTCCATTCGCTATCCGCCTGACCATGAATCTCTTTTTTCCCAGGAAATGGTCTACTATGAAATTGGCTGCCAGCGGTTCCTTCGGAGACGTACCTTGTAAAGTAACGATCTGTCCCTCGCTCAGCGGAAGATCAGTAGCCTCTTTAATCAGGTCTTCGGCAACTTGTATTTGGTTACCCCCCTGTGTCCCCCCGTTTACGGGGGGATTATGGGGGGGTGTGTTTGAAATTCCTATACGTAAATTTAAGGATATACCTTCATATGAACAATCGCATATCGTGGCTCCTATCACAGTTTTACGATCCTGCAAAGAAACATTCAATGATGGCTGGTTCCACTCCCAGGCTTGACGTGGGAATTTGCGCCGGTCAATGGTAAATGGCATATTACCCTTAGGCGCATGAAGCGCCTCGAAAATATGTCTAAACCATGAAGAGTGGGAATCGAATATATCTTTAATAATGCGATTGCGGTCTGCTATTTGAGCCTCTATGTGAAATAAGTCCACGTTGGACGTCAGCCACAACTTTCGGAAATGGTCTTCGAGTATCTCAAAGGGTTTTCCGGTTGGCTGCATCTGAAATTTGAATACCGGCATATTAGCGCCAACGCATAGATTCGACGCATGTTTGCTTGCACTTCGTCCAAAGGTATATGGTTGAAAATGAGCTGTGTTATCGACAATCATCATCCAGCAGGTTGGAGTATGGGAGTAAAACCTGACTGCGGCTCCGACATTTGGATAGTTTCCAAGTCTATCACAAACATGGGTAAAGTCACTGTATAATCGCTGATGGAAGAAGGGATCGTCCGGTGACAGCGTTTTTGTCCTATCGGTGTTGATAATCTTTGCAACCTCAGGAGCGGTGCTTTCAAGAAATGTCCGGAAAACCGCTGTATCTCGAAACACGTCAAGGAGCAATATCTTGATGTCGAGCTCCCTCGCTATCTTTTCGCTCAGTGTGGAAAGTAATTCATCGAGATGGACATTCTCCGAGAATGTGACACCGAGAAGCCACACACGTTTCTCGGCATTTTCTATAGCATCATATATGTCGCCCTTCACTTCCTTACGGGAGCAATAGATATTCGTTAGTCCGCAGGTTGCTGCCGACCCTATGAGCCGGTTGGTGGTTTGTAAAGATTTTTCCAGAGAGTTTTTATTATCATCGATGAGCTGATGCGTGGCTTGAAGCGTTTCTTTTAAGATGCCTTTTATATGTCCAAAGATTTCCCACCACAGGTATGCATACTCAATCATGTGAACACACATTATGGCACTAAAGAGGAGAAGCAGATGCTTTACTACTTCCGGTATATTATGCCAATAACGTGGCAATAAAATGTTGAGCGTAACTGCGATAAAAAAGAAGAAACACGCAATCACCATTCGAATAAGGGGCTTTGGTCTTTCACTCATAGCTCGTTACCTCCCAAAGGCGTATATCCCAGCACTGTCTGCACCAGCCCATCATCGCCTGACTCATTGTGTAAGCAATTTTCTTGTCAATGGTTGCATTCGAAAAGGATGTGTAGTAAAAATATACCTTATGTAATTGCTGATATGCATGCAAAAGGATACATATCCTTTGTTTTCGATTGTAATTTTGAACTGTAGCCCTTTTTAATTCAAGATGCCGTTTTTAAAAACTCAGCGGAGAAAGAACTATTGTCTTATTGTCAGTTGGTCTTATGGATGTAAGGGCAATAAAGATGCCAGACACAGACAGAGGAAAGGTTTTCATAAACAGCTTTCGTCATAAATCGTTAGCCCGTTTGAAATTCCAGTCATCAATAAACAAAAAGAGCAGATATACAATCAGTGGAATTTGTTTAGATTAATGTATTTAAAAGTGTGTCATGGCACAGAAGTGTGTCAGCCCACAAATGTGTCGTGGCACATATACATGACACAAAATGCAAGAGATATATCAGC
>JAUQXU010000477.1 GCA_030837935.1 Candidatus Brocadia sp. | reverse complement strand
TCGCTATATAAGAAGTCGTCGTGTCTTCGTGTCACGCAATGTAACTACTCACACATCAAGCGTTTTTCTGCATTTTCACCAATCACCCATTCCGGATTATACAGACTGTATATCCAGCCTACAACATGGAACCATCACGATAAATAATGGCGACATAGGCATTATACAGACTGTATATCCAGCCTACAACCCATCGACCGGGCTTCGGACACCGCGACCTCCTTTTGCTCAAGACATGGGTGCAGATCATTGTCGAACTAACGTCTTTGGCGAAGACAATCAGAGATTATCATTTACCGTTTTGCAATGTAAGGCTTCTTTTAAATGAAGAGATGATGGGAAATTGTTCCTTCTTTAAAAAGGATGATAATGCAAAAATGAAGAAGAATGCAAGTATTTTTCGTTTTTTTCTGGGGGAAAGAACGGGGTCGAATCGTTCCAAGCTGTCTGAGAATTGGTGTTTTAGCAAATTCTTGTGTCATAATTTGTACTAATTTTGTGCTAAAATCAATCCAAAAGGATAGAATTAATTGAAATGAATAGAATTGATATAACGCCAACAATACCTTAATTTTTAAATTATTCCGTTTAAGTCCCCATTAACAAAGGGGATTCAGGGGGTTGTGTTTTTCCCGGGCTATTTTACAACCCCCTCGCCCCCTTTTCTAAGGGGGATTCTCTATGCCATACATCGTATAACCCGCTTAAATAAAATGAAAATTCCTGTACAATCAAGATAAAACAGGAAATCAGCCCACTATCAAGGACTTAAGAATTTTTGTAACAATTTAGTTTTTTAAAAAATTCCAATAATAACGATGTTTACCGCGCAGTGTAGGGGCGAAGCATTTGCTATGACTGGCATAAATGCGTTCATACTCAAACCAGCAAATGCTTCGCCCCTACTTTTTCAAAAAACTAAATTGTTACGAATTTTTACTATTTACACTTGCAGCCTGAACCAGCATGAAAGAGACTTGCGGTATTGAAAATCGAGCTGATTTTCAGAAGTAATCACAGCCAGACTAATACTTCGACACATTTATCTCTTCCATCTTCCCTGTGACCATAAATACGATTCTTTCAGCAATGTTGGTAACCCTGTCCGCAATGCGTTCCAGATTATGGGACACCCAAGTGAGATAGGTAGCCATATGGATTATCCTTGGATTCTCCATCATCATGAGCAGGAGTTCCCGGTAAATCTGGTCATGCAGGGCATCTACCTGATCATCCTCATTACAGACACGTCTTGCCATTTCTGTATCCCTATCGACAAATGCCTTAAGACATGTATCAAGCATCGATAGCCCTGTGTCTGCCATCCGGGGGATATCGATCAGAGGCTTCACCAATGGCTCATTACCCATCAAAATGTTTATCTTTGCAATCCCCTCTGCGTGATCACCCATGCGTTCGAGATCCGTCACTATGCTTAATATGGAAGTCAACGTCCTCAGATCAATAGCCATGGGTTGTTGGGTAGCGATGAGGGCAATACATTGTTCCTCAATATCAAACCGTTTTTTATTTATCAGAAGGTCGTTTTTTACGACCTCTTTGGACGCATTGATGTCCCTTTTTTGCAATGCCTCTACAGATTTTTTTATGGCATGTGCCACCATCTCTCCCATCCGCAGAACTTCATTCTCAAGATTTTTTAATGCCTTGTGATAGGCCTCGCGTGTCATGCTCTCCCCCTATAAAAAAGAGATTTAAGATTTAAGGAACATTTTAGCCGTTTGAAAAATTGCCTTTAAATAAACCACCACGGCTCGCTCCCAAACTCCTGTTTGGAAGTATAATGGACGAGAAACTCAGTTTCTTTGCAAGTGTGTTTCCAAACAGGCGTTTGGGAGCGAGCCGTTGAAAGATATTTTCAAAAAGCTAAATTGTTACGATTTACGTTAGGATTTTCCCTTTGAATTCAAACCTTAAATCTTACAACTTTAAACTATCCTTATCTCTTGACAAAATGATTATTTATGCTTGATTCATTTCTAAACTCTTATATCTATAATTTTTCTAACCAAACCTTCCCGTAATATAGTCCTCCGTCTGTTTTTCGTGGGGGTTTGTGAATATCTCGGTGGTGATATTATACTCAATAAGTTCCCCCATCATGAAGAAGCCTGTGTGATCAGATATCCTGCCTGCCTGCTGCATGTTATGTGTAACGATAATGACGGTGTAATCTTTTTTCAGTTCGACCAGCATATCTTCTATCTTGGCTGTGGCGATGGGATCGAGGGCGGAACACGGTTCGTCAAGGAGTATAATCTCAGGCTCTGTGGCTATTGCCCTGGCAATACAAATCCGCTGTTGCTGACCTCCGGAAAGATTAAGGGCGTTTACACGAAGCCTATCCTTCACTTCATCCCAAAGTGCTGCCTTTTTCAGGGCATTTTCACAAAGGTCGTCCAGGGTATTTTTTTTATTGATACCCTGAACACGGGGACCGTATACCACATTCTCGTAAATGGTTTTTGGAAAAGGATTCGGCTTCTGAAAGACCATGCCAACCTTTTTTCTGAGCTCTGTAACATCAACGGCAGGGGCATAGATGTCCTGCCCATCTATCTCAATGCTCCCTTCGATCGTCACATTATCGATGATGTCGTTCATTCGGTTTAAGCACCGAATCAAGGTGGACTTCCCACAGCCGGACGGTCCAATAAAGGAGGTTATCTTTTTTTTGGAAATATCAAGGCTTATCCCTTTCAGCGCCTTTGTCTTGCCATAATACAGGTTCAGGTCATTAATAGCAACTATCGGCTCAGGGACTTTTATTTTCTCGTATTCCATAATAGCTCACCATAGTATTCACAAAATTTTTCTACATCGACCCTGTGTTGTACCATTTTTTCAACTTATTTCTCACTACAATAGCCGTAAGGTTCAACACAAGCACCGTAAAAAGCAAAACAAGGGTTGTGGAATAAACCATGGGAATAGCGGCCTCCACATTGGGCGATTGGAATCCGACATCATAGATATGAAATCCCAGGTGCATAAATTTTCTCTCTAAATGGATAAAAGGGAAGTGACTATCAATCGGAAGCGACGGCGCCAGCTTAACAACACCCGTAATCATGAGGGGTGCAACCTCTCCTGCAGCCCTTGCCATAGCCAGAATTGTACCGGTAAGTATACCTGGGGTTGCCTGGGGAAGCACTACTTTCCACAGGGTTTCAATCTTTGTGGCGCCGAGCGCATAAGAACCCTCCCGTATGGATATGGGAACGGCAGACAATCCCTCTTCCGTTGCTACGACGACTACGGGTACCGTCATGAGCGCCAGGGTAAGTGATGCCCACAGAATACCACCCGTTCCAAACGTAGGGGTTGGCAAGGCGCCCGGGAAAAATAGCTTGTCTATACCCCCGCCAATAAAATATATGAAAAACCCAAGACCGAATACCCCAAAGACAATTGAAGGAACGCCTGCAAGATTACTCACGGATATCCGAACCAGTCTGGCAATAAAACTATCGCTGGCATATTCTTTGAGATAAACTGCGGTCAATACGCCCAGCGGGACAACCGCAATACTCATGATCAATACCATCATAACCGTCCCAAAAATCGCAGGGAAGACCCCTCCCTCCGTATTGGCCTCTCTCGGTTCTCCCCATATAAATTCCCAGAACTTTGCTATATAAAAACCCATTTTGGCAAAAAACCCCATTTTGTTTGGTGCAAAGACACGGATGATCTGAAAAACGGGCATGATTTTTTCTCTCCCATCGGCAAGCAGCACAACCACCTCCCTTTCCCTCGCCTTCGTATAAAGGGCGGTAAGCGTATCTTCCTTTTCCCGGTAGGTTTTTTCCTGATTGTCCATACTGGTCCTTACAGCCGAGACCTTTTTTTGAACTTTTTCGGATGGCTCTAACAGCATCAGGCGTTTCAACGCAAGACGGGATTTTTCCATACGGTAGCTTATATCCCCAATTTCTTTTTTCTCTATATACCGTATCTTTTTGTAAAGATTCTGGCTCTCTTTGAGCAAAGGCATCAAGCCTTCCAGGCTCAGGGGTTTGACGTCGTCATCCTGCCTCAAACCTTTTAAAAAGCCATACATATTGCCCCACTCACGCCTTTCAAAAACCAGGACATCCACAGGATATTCCCGGGACACAATGTCTGTATCATCAAACCATGTGAAGTCAAGGCCACTGACGTCCCTGTTCCCCACCTTCAATTTCGTCCGGAAAGAGTCTTTCTGGTGGGGGATAGACTCCCTTTTTGCAATCTCTCCTAAAGCTACGGTGCCATCATAAAGCGTAATTCTGGCGACCTCACGAGGCCAGAATATACCGAACCCATTTACCATAATGAGTACGACTAATCCGCAAATCATCAAGAGGCAGATGGTCAGAGTTCCTGCCGTCAGCCATATATAAGGATTCCCGGTTCGAATAAATTTTTTCATAGCTTACTATACCGTAACTTCATCCTGTGCCTTACCATTTCTGCAAAGGTGTTGATAATAAAGGTTGTTATAAAAAGAAGCAATGCAGCGAGAAAAAGCACCCGGTAAAGCGTTCCTCCAAAGGGCGCTTCGGGTATCTCTACTGCTATGTTCGCAGAAAGCGCCCGAAAGCCATTAAACAAATTCCAGTCCATGATGGGTGTATTTCCGGTGGCCATAAGAACGATCATTGTCTCTCCCACCGCCCTTCCAAAACCAATCATAATGGCTGAAAAAATTCCCGGGCTTGCAGTCGGGAGAATGATCCTGACAGCCGTCTGCCATGGAGTTGCTCCCAGCGCCAGCGAGGCCGATCGAAGGCTGTTGGGAACATTGCTCATGGCATCTTCTGATATGGTAAAGATAAGAGGTATTACGGCAAACCCCATGGCAATGCCCACGAGAACTGAATTCCTTTGATCGTACTCTAATCCAAGAACATTTGCAAACCATGCCCGGTAATCCCCGTCAAGAAGGAAGGACTCATAGACACCCCCAAGCCGGATAGACACAAATACCGCGCCAATGATAAAAGGTATTAAAAACAACGCTTCTACACCATGCCTGTGACGGCCTTTTCCAAAGACAGGCAGGATCTTCCAGATTAAAAGAGCTATTACAATAAAGAGCAGAATAAAAAACGGCATGATCATGATTGCAGGAAATATCCTTTCCAGTAATGGCGCAAGCCACAGTCCGGCAAGAAAACCCAGGATGACGCTGGGAAGCGCCGCCATGATCTCGATAACCGGTTTTATTATTTTGAAGGAGTTGTGCAGAAATTGGGATGTATAGAGCGCGGCAAGGATGCTAATAGGCACCGCGATGATCAAAGCATAGATCGTACCTTTAATAGTGCCAAAGATTAGTGGCACAAGGCTCAATTTTGGTTCAAAGTCATCAGTCCCTCCCGTGGACTGCCAGATAAATTCCGGTTTTTCATAACCCTCATACCATACCGGCCCGAACAGAGTTTTTAAGGTAATTTCCGGGTGAGGGTTTGAAATATTCCACTGGAATAAATGGCCATGAAAATCAGCCGCCAGAATACCATTGGCCTTTGGTGAAAAGGTAAGCGTTGCTGGAATAGATTTTGTTTCAAGGTTTAAAAGTGTCTGTTCAGAAGTTGCGTGGTTGAGGTGGATCGTTCCGTCAGTTGCCGCTGTCACAAAACCCTTGTCTCTCGTTGAAGGAGCAACAGCAATAACCGGTGCGTTATGCGATGTAAGGGTATGAACCTTTTTCAGAGTCCAACCTGAAGGCGATACTGCATCCCTTACCTGCATCCAGACATTCACACCCCCATTCTGGTCGCCAACGACAAGGGAAATGTCTCCCAGTAAAAAACCCAGGGCAGTTACTGCCTTGTCGGACACCCGTATCTTTTCTGCAAGAAAAGGGTTTTCCCTATCCTGCATATTTATATGAAATATCTCACCTGAAGAAGTTCCGACATAGAGGTTTTCCATAAAAAGGTCGAGCGCCATTGAGGTTATCCCGACTCCGCCTTTCTGCCCTGACGCATGTATTATGGACTTGCTTACTGCATGTGTTCCGCCACGTTCGTGTTTTTCCTGCCCCCCTCCATTTCCCCCCTTTGCAAGGGAGAAAGCAGGCGGGGTAATCTTGTCCTCGTATGATTTAAGCGAGGATTGGCCGTGGCTATGTTGTACTATGAGACCGGTAATATCTTTCCTGATTTCCTTTCTTTCTCCCTCACCAAAGAGCGCCCTTTCGACCTCTGAGGATATGAGCATCAATCTGCCATCTTCAGTATGGACTGCGGTAACTGTTGCGCTTTCGTCTCCCCTGGATGCAATATAATTGATCCCTTTTCCCTCGTTGTTAACCAGTACCGTTTCCGCTTCTGATATCTCAGGGAGGACAGTCCTTTTGTTATTATCAAACGATTCGGAAAAGTTGATGTATACCGTTACGATTCTCCCGTTATTTGTCCCCAAAACAAGGCGATCACGATCTCTGCTAACTGATGCTATGGAAGAACCGTTAAGGCTTGCTATATCGTATCTCTTTAAAATCTCTCCATCTGAGAGAGAAACAAACTCTATACCGCCATCGTTATACATGGCAAAGGCAACCTCCTGGTGATCATCTACTCCTGTGGATACTGCTTTACCATGCAAGACATACGTATTTTCTTTTGATACCTTAGCCCCTTTGAGGAGTGGATAAACCTCCAGAAAGATAAAAAAAAACAAGACAAGAACAACAAAAACGGTAGCTGCACCACCGAGTGTAATAACCCAGTGGGCAGCTCTATCATTAAACTTTCTTCGTTTTAAACTTTTCATGTATTATTCTATTTTTTTTAGTTCCTCTTCAACAACTGATGCCGGTACAGGCAAAAATCCATCTTTTACAACCACTTCCTGACCCTCTTTGCTCAGGATAAATTTTACAAACTCCTTAACCAAAGGATCGATTGGTTGCCCCGGTTTTTTATTAATATATACATAAAGAAACCTTGCCAGTGGGTAAGAACCGTTCATTACATTTTTCATTTCAGCCTCTTTATAAGGCTCTCCTTCCTTAAATGAAAGAGGCACGGTACGGATGCCAGAGGTCTTATAACCAATGCCACTGTAACCCATGGCATATCGGTCCGCGGCTACGCCTTGTATAACAGAGGCCGAACCTGGCTGCTCTTTTACGGTATCTTTGAAGTCTCCTTTATAGAGGGCATGTTCCTTGAAATAACCATAAGTACCAGAGGCAGAATTACGGCCATAAAGGCTTATCGGCTTAGATGCCCAATCTCCTGCCAGACCAAGTTGTCCCCAGGTAGTAATGTCCCCTTTATACCTGCCTTTCCGGGTTTTTGAAAAAATGGCATCAGTCTGAGGCATACTTAGACCCTTGAGGGGATTGTCCTTATTTACATACACTGCCAGGGCATCCAAGGCTGTCTTCATTGCTGTGGGTTTGTAGCCATATTTCTTTTCGAAGGCATCAATTTCTGTAGGCTTCATTGCCCTGCTCATGGGTCCTATCTGGGCCGTTCCTGAAATGAGAGCGGGTGGTGCGGTGGTGGAACCCTTTCCTTCTATCTGAATCTTCACATTCGGATAAACCCTATTAAACCCCTCTGCCCAGTAAGTCATGAGGTTGTTCATCGTATCAGAGCCGATACTATTCAGGTTTCCTGAAACCCCACCCACTTTGGCATAAGGTTTCATATTTACTTCGGCCATGACCGCTCCGCTTGCAATAGTCAATCCCACCAGACTAAAACTAAAAATCGTTATTAAAAGCCCTGTCTTTCTCACCATAGACCTTTTTCTCCTTTCATTTTTTACTGCCACATATATGGCCAGTATCTTACTCAAATTTATTATGGAAGTCGACTGATTTTTTTGGAATGACGGTTGTCATATTCCTTTTGCGCCTCTTCCGAATTAAAGATGATTGTTTCACCATCCTGCCCGTATTCTGTCTTAATAATGGCTACTCCCGGTTCCCCTGACTTTTCAAAATTCGTTTTCCGCGCAGGAGAGGTAACGACATACACCCTGCCATCGGCTTTAACCTCACGATAGGCCCTGATATTCGCCTTTCAGGTATATCTTTTACAAGGCGAGATGCATACTCTTTATCACCTCCTTAAAATCAGGCCTTCAGCTACTTTTTAATGTAATGGAGAGCGAAGAGTCTCTTCGCTCTACACCACAGATTTTAAAAGCCCCCTCTTGCCAGAGGGGAAAAGTAAAATTCCAAGCATTAAAATATGATCTGATACTGCAGCCTGACCCTGTTTTCATTTTTGTCCTGATCGTCACCCATTTCGGTCTCAAAGTGTCCATAATCTGCCTGTATCTTAGACCGATGCCCGCGGAGGTAATAGTTTATACCTCCGGTATATTCCCGTTCAATGTTATCGTTGATATCTTCATCAGTATCAAGCATGGAATAACGGGCTGCAATCTCCAGTTTTTTGGGTATTACAAAATATCCCGCCTGGCTAAAAAATCCATTCGAATCTACGGTTTCACCGCCGGATTCCGGATCATCACTCCTCATAAAATACTCGTTGTGCCATGAAAAACCCATGTATTTCATGCTGAGTTCAACAACTCCAAGGATACCATCGGAATCCACGAGCTTTTCGTCTTTCGTCTTTGGGTTAACCACAACGGAGGCTGCAACTGATGCCTTGAATTTTTCAGTAAACTTCAAATCCGATTCATCAACGGTATCATATTTCCCAAACGGGTTATATCTCACATTAAATACGTACATAAGTTCGTTGTCCAGGTTATCTTCCGTGCCCCTATCATCGTCATCCTCACCTGCCCCCTGAAACATTGCGGCATGGTATTCCATGTGTCCGTCAAAGGGCTTTCCATAAATATCAAATCCATAATCACGATCCTGATCAAATTGCTCACTGGCAATAGCCCTGTCCTGGAGGAGGAGCTTTGCAGAGGTTGTCATCCTTTGCTGGTTAAACGGCACCTTAAAATATCCAAGCTTTGCATTCAATTCTGGCATGGGAGTCCAGTATACGTAAAAATCCCTTACGCCGACGTCAAAGCTATCTCCATCCAGTTCGATATAATAATGCGTCATTTTGCTGTATATGTTTCCCCCAAAACAAAGTCTTGCCCGGCGGACATCCATGTTTTGGGTATCTCTCTTTCCATAATCCCCGTCATTATCCTTAAACGTATACCGGAATTGCATTCTGAAGCCTATACCCAGCGAATAATTATCGTCAGCCGATTTGAAACCGAGGGAAAGTTTTTCTTCATCAGGGGTATATATGGTCGTTATTGCAGGCATGCCGAGCGCCATCTTTTTCCGTGCCTCGTCCGTGGAAAGATAGTCTTCAATTTCATGTTTAATCTCTTCTTTCGTAACTGGTGGTTTCTCGGCAGTTAATGCCTCCATACGAGTCTTTAAGATCTGCATCTGTTCTTGCTGCTTCTGTATCTGCTCTTGCTGCTTCTGAAATAATTCCTCCATCTGCTTTAACTGCCATTGCAAATAATCCCGCTCGCTTCCGGATACCTCCTCGTTTTGTTCTGCCTCCTGGGCGGACACACCGTGCAACGCACTGCCGGCATGTATACTGCAAACAACCATTGCCGACAACAAAACGTATTTATACCATGTAC
>JAUQXU010000042.1 GCA_030837935.1 Candidatus Brocadia sp. | reverse complement strand
AAGGGGAAAACAAGGGAAACGTGTAAAAGAACCGTATTTTCAGCAAAAACCCAACCTCAAATTTTAAAATGATCTCTTGGTAAGGAAAAAATCGCCCTCGCACTTTTACAAAAAGTGCGTTTTCGTTCAGACACTATTTAGCAATGAGTTTCTTTTCAATATCTTTTAATCTATTTTGGGGTTATGGATGTCTGCAGTTTTAATAGTAGAGTCTGTATCAAAACGATTCAAAGTTTATCGTAACCGACCAGTTACTTTCAAAGAGTCGATAATACGGCGGCTTACCGGCCGTCATGACAGGGGTAATATCTTCTGGGCATTGAATGACGTCAACTTTTCTGTGGAACATGGTCAGACGCTGGGCATTATCGGTCATAACGGTGCTGGCAAAAGTACCCTATTGCGTTTGCTCTGTGGCTTGGGAAGGCCTACCATTGGGCGTATCAGGCGTGCAGGTCGAGTAAGCGGATTGCTTGAACTGGGAGGCGGGTTTCATCCTGACCTGACCGGACGTGAGAATCTTATGACCGGGGGTATTCTGAGTGGTCTGACGAAACGTCAGGTGCTGGCAATGCAAGAAGAGATCATTGCCTTCGCCGAACTGGAAGAATTCATCGATCAGCCAGTCAGGACATATTCCAACGGTATGTATTTGCGGCTTGCCTTCGCAGCAGCCATTCATTTTGATCCTGATATCCTTATTATTGACGAAGTGCTGGCAGTAGGAGATGTCCGTTTTCAAAAGAAGTGTATTGAACGGTTGGCTGCCTTTCGAGCAGCGGACAAAACATCAATCCTGACATCTCATGACACTACGCAGATCCGCAGTTTATGCAATGAGGTGCTGGTGCTTGAAGAAGGCCGGGTGGTAATGCAGGGAGACCCGGAAAGCGCCGTTAAATGTTATAACGATCTCATGCGCCAACGGACGGAGAAACGAGCGGCACAACTTTCTGGTGGAACAGTCCTGCATAGCCTGGCAGTAGAACACGGCAGTCGTATGGGCACGCAAGAGGCAACGATCCGTATTGTCCACCTGTATGATAGACAGAGGAAAAGTACTAATACCCTATACATCGGCGATAGTCTGACAATCATGTTTGAATATGATCTTACGAAACCGATGTCTGACATTGCTATTATCCTGGGCATCTATAGTGAAACGAATATAAAATGTTTTGAAACCCATATCCTATCGGTAACTGCAACCTTTGGTTCCCTAAACAAACGCGGTAGCTTTAGCTGTCACTTCAAAGAACTGCCCTTGCTCCCTGGATTATATTATATCAACGTGGGTCTGTATCCTATTGATTGGAGCTATATTTATGATTATCACTGGCAGATGCACACTTTGCATATTTTGAACAAAAACGAGATATCTTCCGGAGTTTCTGGGGTGGTTTCACTACACCCCACCTGGTCTATGCAAGGTTGAATGTTCTGAGTAAAGAACAATGTCGAAGAAGGAACATTGTGTATTATGATCAAACCCATAAGAGTAATTAACATTGAGCTGAGCCATCCGTTCAGCACTATTGATAACCTGAGTGACGAGGATTCCCCTCAAGCGTTAGTCCGTTTACATGGTATACCAAGTGGATATGTCAAAATACCCATAATCAAAGGTCGTTGTTCAGCAGTTGCACTCACCAACCAAAATTATAAGCGGATACGTTTTTATGAAACATCTGATCTTATGTAGTGTCTGAACGAAAACGCACTTTTTGTAAAAGTGCGAGGGCGATTTTTTCCTTACCAAGAGATCATTTTAAAATTTGAGGTTGGGTTTTTGCTGAAAATACGGTTCTTTTACACGTTTCCCTTGTTTTCCCCT
>JAUQXU010000476.1 GCA_030837935.1 Candidatus Brocadia sp. | reverse complement strand
ACAAGAAAATATTATTCAGGCACTACATTTTAAATTCCAAAATTTACTATCTAACCATATCAAAGAGTTACGATTTTTACATGCCCGTTTTCGGCTCATTTTCCACCTTTTTTACGACGAGTTTGTCGAAGTTGGGTTAACTTAACCTGCGTCTCTTAGGGGATGGTTGGTGCAGAGTTTTGTTAGTCGTGTAATGGGGTGGTCGTTCGAACAATCTCATCTGGGTTGCAACATGGCCTTTTCTTCGGGCAACTCCATTTAAGCTATTTTCCTCAACATTCTCGTTTCCCCACTGATCCCATCCCTCCCGCCTGAATCTGGCGAACAATTCCAGGTAAGGACCGGGCGAGCAGTTTTCGATAACGTCGTAAATCTGATTTGGCTTTCGTGAATGTTCCCTCTTCTGGGTTGAGATGATGTTTACCTGAGTCCGTCCCGGTTGAAGTGTTCTCATGTGTCCACGAACACCAAACAAGACGAGTTCTGTAACATTTCGAAAATAGAATCCAACCCCTCGACCGTCTGGACCTCCATCCTTTCTGATCTTATACCAGACGAGATTGGTTTTGTAAGTAAAACCCCAACGTTTCATCACTTCAAGGCCTTCGGCGAGCAAGGCATTTGGAACCCAGAGATAAAGATGCGAGTTCGCTGCAGCAACTTGAGACACCGGAATTTCACAAATTTCTTCAATGGTCATTGTCGGATAGCGAAGGAGTCTCTGGTGCTCAGGTGCCATCTTCCCGGTACGATTCTCGAAACGCCAGGGAGGGTCAGCCAGAATGGTTGAATAGAGGCCACAGACCTTAGATATGAAATCCTGTGCTGCCGTGGGCTGAGTAATATTAACAATCTTCTGCATAAAGATTTCTCCTGATTCCAAAGACAAGAAGAGGACATCCGGCGCCACCTCCGCCTTGGATTCGTGGAAGAAGCTTGGACATGTGTGTGGTCGAGGCTCCATATGATGCCCCGCGACCGAGGCTATCAAAAATCTCCTGCAACTCGTCACAACGAGTTATTATTACTCCAACGGAAATTGCGCGAAGATCAAACAGCAAACGAAAATTGTTCAGATCACGGTCGAAGAATGGATCCTTGTTGTTCCACTCTATTTCAAGTGCAACCCGGTTCTTGAAACAATCGACTTCGTGTGTCGGAGACTCCATTACTTTCTCATCGACAGTAATTTTCGTATCAAAATTCTTTGGTTTCCATCCTTTCTGAAACAGTTCACAATCAATCCAATCGGCTACCTTTGACTTACGTCCTCCTCCAACGGTAATCCAACTCTTTCTTAAGCGAAACCGGGTTAAAACGTCACAGATGCCGTCATACTCAGACTCAAAATCTTGTCGGAGGATGGCTAAGGCATGCCGCCACTCATGAACCTCGTAGTGATCTTTAATAAATTCAGGCAACCGGTCTACGGACATGTATCTCGTTTTACTGTAAACTGGGTGTACATCAATTGTGATGATTTACAGCCAATTATGTTTACACAGAAACTATACTGTAGGTAATATAAAATGCTTAAAATTCAGCATATCAGTATATTTTTGCTTTTCATAATAACCTTTCAATTTCAAAACGTCAACAACTCAATCAATTCCTTCCTCGAAAATGATTTGAACATGGTATCGTCTGACTCGACGATGGAATCCATGAGGGCGGCCTTGGTGGTGATCATGGCGTCGATCTTTTCTTCTAGTGTACCTTTGGTGATCAGCTTAAAGACCTGCACGCCTCGGGTCTGGCCGATGCGGTGAACACGGTCGGTGGCCTGGTCTTCCCGCGCGGCGTTCCACCACCGGTCGTAGTGGATGACCACCGAGGCGGAGGTCAGGTCGATACCTAGACCACCTGCCATGAGACTCCCCAGGAAAACGTTGCAGTCAGGGTCGTTCTGGAATCTCTCAACGACCTTACCCCGATCCCTGGTATTGCCGCGTAAGGTCTCATATCTGACGTCGATGCTGTTCAGCCAGTAACCAATGATGTCCAGCATCTCCAGATATTGGGAGAAGACCACGACCTTTTCTCCCGACTCCAGCGTCTCTTCCATGATCTCCTTGAAAAGCTCGAATTTACCAGATGTTGCCCC
>JAUQXU010000475.1 GCA_030837935.1 Candidatus Brocadia sp. | reverse complement strand
CTTCTACAATATTAGCTCCAATACTGGTAGCACTCCGAAGGAGTTGATTACCAATGGTCTCGCTTGTTTTCTCTTTCGGCAACTCATCAATAAACTTAATTGCTTCAAGGGCATATCGATAAATTCGTCTCTTGAATTCATCTTTGAATTTTGATTTGTCATTTTGCATTTTGATTTTTAACCTTTACATTTACAAGAAATTTACCCACCTTTCTTACGAAAGGCCATAATTAATTTACACTCGTTAAACTCTCAATCATATTGATCTCTTCAATGCCTAAAACCTTGTCGATGTCGAGGAGAATTTTTACCTTGTTTTTAATCTTTGCCATACCTAAAAAGATTTCAGTGTTGATACCGTCACCAAGGTGAGGTGCGTGTTCCAAATCCTCACCACGAACATCGAGGACTTCTGACACCGTATCTACAAGGATTCCTGTGAGTTTATTTTTGACTTCCACTACAATAATGCATGTCTCTTTTGTATGGTCAGTCTCTTGGAATCCAAATTTTAACCTTAAATCTACTACGGGTATCACCTTTCCCCGCAGATTAATTACCCCTTTCATGTAATTAGGTGTCTGCGGTACGGGTGTTATATCCATAATACCTATAATTTCCCTTACCTTTAGTATTTCTATACCATATTCTTCACCACAGAGCACAAAGGTTAAGTATTTTCCTTCATGCGATAATGCACTCGATTGTTCTTTTAATGCCTGCATGTGTTTCTCCTTTCATTTAATTAAGCCTTCGGTAACTTGTATTTGGTTACCCCCCTGTGTCCCCCCGTTTACTGGGGGATTATGGGGGGTGTTTGAAATTCCTGAACATGAACACTTAAAAATCTTTAAATTCATCATCCGACATGGGGATTATACGGTTAGACTTAATGGCCGACACGGCATGCTTCTTCCCGTTTTCTTCTTGTAAAGTTTTGTCCAGTATATTGTGACTGGTCTCTTTGCTGTTTTCATATTTGTTTTCTCTCACAATACCGTGGACTGCCTTCTTCCGGGGTGGTAGTGTTCTTCTGCCAGGAGGAATAAACACCCCCTTTTTCGTTAATTGTGTATCATCCTTCTTAGAAACTCCGGTCTTTTCTTCACCTGTGCCCACCTCGCGTGCGATCCTGTCAACGAGCGCCTTCAGGCTTTCTGCCTGTGCAGAGAGTTCCTCACTGGACGATGCTGTTTCTTCGGCATTGGCAGCATTTTGTTGTGTGACCTGATCCATCTGGGTAATCGCCTTACTGACTTGATCTATTCCTTCCGACTGTTCCCTGGACGCATTCGAAATCTCATTCACAAGATCAGTAACTTTTTGCGCTTTTGTTACGATCTCTTTTATGATTTCACTTGATTGTTTAATGAGATCTGTACCAGAAGTAACCTTTTTTGCGCTATCTTCAATCAGTCGGGTAATGTCCTTCGCTGCGCTGGCGCACCTCTGTGCAAGATTACGTACCTCTTCAGCAACCACGGCAAAGCCTTTTCCGTGTTCTCCTGCCCTTGCTGCTTCCACGGCAGCGTTGAGAGCCAGGAGGTTAGTTTGAAAGGCGATACCGTCAATAACTTTAATAATGCTTACTATGTTATTGCTACTTTCATTGATTTCCTGCATCGAATTGTTCACCTTTGTGATAGACTCGTTACCTGTCTGTGCAGACTGGTAGCAAGATGTTGCTAATTCGGATGCCTTATGGGCATTATCTGCATTCTGCTTGGTCATAGAAGACATCTCTTCCATAGATGATGAAGTCTCTTCAATTGAGGCAGCTTGCTCAGATGCCCCTTGAGCAAGGCTCTGGCTCGATGCTGAAATTTGTTCTGAAGCAGCTGCTACTTGCGTGGAACTTTCGGTCATGTCATCCAGGAGCGCCCTGAAAAGCCCTGATATCTTGCTGGTAATCTTGATAACGAGTATGCCTAAACCCGCTACGAAGCCTGCTGAAGCAAGCCCAATGATAATCATCCACTTCCTTAAGTTATTGATTGCCTTGAATGCTTCGGCCTCATCAATCTCCGCTATAATGGACCAATTTAGGCCAAGCACGTTGAATGGTGCGTACGCACTTAAAACTGGAATACCACGGTAATCCTTGATGATCTTACAATCGGTTTTGCCTCCTAACGACTCTTTTACGGCTTCCGTATCTACCTTCGTAACAAAGACAGTAGGTTTTTCTGAGAAACGAGAATTAGAACGCATCAGTTTATCTGATCCAACAAGGTAGGTCTCACCTGTCTCTCCTAATCCTGATCGTTCCTGCATAACGGCATCAATTTTATTAATAGGCATCTGGAATATGAGTATGCCTACTTTCTGATTGCCGTCATAGATTGGTGAGGCTATAAAGGAAGCGGGGTCACCATTCGATGGGGCATAAGATTCAAAATCAACCAATTTTGCATAACTCTGCTCGTTAACAGTATTCCCAGAGTTAACATCTTTACATAACCTTGCAATATTTGTTGTATTGTATGTTCCGGAGATTAAACTTGTGCCAAAATCCTGTTCCTTAAAAACGGTATAAAGGATATTCCCTGTCTCCGTATCTACAAGGAAAATATCGTAATATCCATTTTCTTCGAGGTATTGTTTGAAGATAGGATGAAAGCGTGTATGTAATTTGCTATAATTGCTGCCGTCCTGCGCATCGGAATATTCTAATTTTTTGCCGGCTGGAAATGGATTTTTTGTAATATATAGGTCTCGTATCTTTTCTGCTCCCACCTCGTTAAATGCCTTCTTAAATTCTTTCACGGCATTAATGACCATCTCATTTTTTGCAAGAGTAACGGCATCGGTTTTTCTTTTAGTAAACCAATCGTCAATATAGGCTTGTTTGACATTTCTCAAAGAAACTAACTGATTAAATGCCTGTTCTTGCAGTGCTTTACTGGAACTATAATAGCTCAATACTCCGATGGCAACCAGTGGTATCAAACCACCCATAACAAATAACGAAATAATCTTTGTATTTAAATTAATTTTCATAGTATTATTTTCTCCTTGCTGAATCAGTACGTATTTAACACAACAAAAATAATCTTAATTAACTCTGACGAAACTACTGAATGAAAGTTTCTGTTGCTTTTGTCTAAAAGGCATCTCCTTTTAATTTTGAAAAACGGGATATCTGTACACTGAATAACTTTTCTGCTATCAGCCGTCACTGTGAGAGATCAGGGATCGGGTGTCAGGGGGTCAGGAGAAATCAAAAATCAAAGATAAAAAATCAAAAATTCATATCAAAATGAAAGAAATGTCTTCTGCCTTTCAAATCCTGAACGTATCTTTGAATTTTGATTTGTCATTTTGCATTTTGATTTTTAATTTTTACATTTAAATAAAGTCATCGGATTCGTGTCTCCTATCACGATACACGATCCCTATTACCCATTTTATTTAATTCAACGCCATGCTCATAATCCCCCCCACATCCAGGATAAGGCCAACATGTCCGTCTCCCAGTATGGCGCTGCCAGAGATTCCTCTGACATTTTGGAATTGTTCTCCCAAACTCTTAATGACAATCTGCTGTTGACCGAGGAGATCGTCGACAAGGATTCCACACCTTTGCCCTTCACCTTCAACGACCAGGATGAGGGCCTCCCATGGATTAATTTTCTTAGGTTGAACGTTATACAAATTGTGGAGTCGTACCACAGGTAATAAATTGCCTCTTACATTAATTATTTCACCGCGTTGTTGTACGGTGGAAACATCTTCTTTCTTTGGGCGAATGGATTCCTCAATAGAAAGCATGGGGACAATATACTTTTCCGTACCAACCTGAACAATCATGCCATCGATAATTGCCAGGGTAAGGGGTAGTTTAATGGAAATTTTAGTGCCTTTCCCTTCCACAGTAGAAATCTCTACCTTTCCGCGTAAGCGTTCAACATTTTTTTTGACGACATCCATGCCAACTCCACGGCCTGAAACATCAGTTACCTTTTCTGCAGTGGAAAACCCGGCAGCAAAGATAAGATTATAGATTTGTTGATCGGAGAGAGATGCATTTTTCTCTATTAAACCTTTCTCTGTGGCCTTCTCTAAAATCTTCTCCTTGCAAAGACCTTTACCATCATCCTCAATTTCGATAACGATATTTCCGCCCCGGTGGAATGCGTTTAATCGTACAAGGCCTTCTGCGGGTTTTCCTTTAGGTATGCGTTCGTTTTGTGGCTCAATTCCATGATCGATCGAGTTTCTTATGATATGGACAAGCGGATCACCTATCTCTTCAATTACTGTCTTATCCAGTTCAGTATCTTCGCCTGAGATTTCCAGGCGTACCTTCTTACCCACCTTTGCTGACACGTCCCGCACGAGTCTGGACATTTTTTGGAATGTTGATCTCAGAGGCACCATCCTCATGCACATGACCTGATCCTGTATATCCTTGACAATCTTGTTAAGATGTGACAAATTTTTATTTGCACCGTTCGTGATATTTCCTAATCCCTCATTGATAAGGGCATTGGCAATCACCAACTCACCCACAAGATTTACCAGGTTATCCAGTTTTTGTATATCTACTTTAACCGTTTCAGAGGATGCCTTTCCGACAACGGATTGGAGCTTGAGCGCATTATCAACCTTAGCTGGTGTGGTTATTCCTTTTTCAACTAATATTTCTCCTAATCGCTTCCCATGTTCTTGTTCTTGCAATGCCAGTTCCAGCTGATCTTTGTTAATATCGCCTGTCTCGACCAAGATTTCTCCAATATGCTTTGCCTTTAATAAATTCATCCGGCTATTTTCATGCTGAGCGGTGTCCAGATCGCGTGCTAATATAGTGGATATCTTTGATAAGAGTGTTTGGAAATCAATCACATCGACTAACGCACCTTTGTTATCCACTCTTTTTGCAACAGATTCTCGTAGCTTTTTCAGGATATCGACACCTTCATACAGTATCTCAACAATTTCCGGTGTGATTTTTATTTTCATCTTTCGTGCTTCGTCCAGGAGGGTTTCCAGTTCGTGGCTTACCTTACCAATATCCTGCAGACCCAGGAAGCCAGCACTTCCTTTCATGCTGTGAATTGGCCGGAATATGCTGTTAATGAGATCCACATCTTCGGGATTTTTTTCCAACTCTAATATTTTGGATTCAACATCATCCAGATGATCATTAGATTCGACAAGAAATTCTTTAACAATTTCAACATCGTCCGTAAAATTCATGCTGTCTTCCATATTTATATCCTCAATAATCAAGTTTTAAGGGAAAACCACAGATTTCGCAGATTGCACAGATTTTCATTTATGAGAATTATTTGTGTAGGCTGTGATGCCGTGTTATGAAATCCAATATCTGTGAAATCTGTGGTTTCCGTATTTTCATCGGGTTAAAGTAATACCTTACAACGAATTTAGCAGTACGTTATTGTTTATTAAGTGCTTATTAATCTTTTCAATTAATTTTCCCCTCGTGAAAGGCTTTACAAGAAAGTCCACAGCGCCTGCCCGAATGGCTTTTATTACGTTATCCTGTGTCGGAGAAGAGGAACACATAATGATTGGTATTGCATGAGACATGGCATTTCTTTTAATCCGCTCACAGAGTGCTATCCCATCAATACCGCTCATATAAATATCCATCAACACAAGGTCAATACGTTCTTTTTGAAGCATAGAGAGCGCATTATTTGGATTGTCTGTAACTAAAACTTTATATTCACTGCTCAAAAGTTTTCGGGTAATGCGGAGGTCTGTTTTTGAATCGTCTACGGCCAATATCGTACCCTTAAATTGCTTATTGTCCTCTTCTATGACTTCGCAAAAAAATTCTTCGCCAATCAATTTTGACACACTTAATATAAACTGACCGTCATCAAAACCTAAAATTCGCATGGTAGCGGTTAGAATAAGACATTCTTCATTCACTGCTTCTTCGCTAAGCACGGTGGTCGTATTTTCATGGGTAATAAGAACCGTACTTGTTAATTTGAGGTGAATAGGCTTGGGTAGCTTCGGCCTTAATTCGTTGTCTAACATCCCGCAAACCTGATTCGAGAATTCCTTAAATGCGTCGGTACAATCATTATCTAAAATACCCTTACTTGCATTTTCACGTATCGCGGAATCATCAATGGTTAATAAAATACTTCCGATTGTGATGGCATCCTTTACTGCAAAGATTAAATACATTTCGCCTTCGTAAAACTCTTCGATTGTCAATTTTGCCATCACATAACTCTTGCTGGTATCCTTCAGAAATGACTTCAATGTAGTACTTTGCAATACGGGATTTGTCAGGAAAAACTGCTTGTTCGTCAACTTGCCACAATCACTACAAATTCGCGGAAATGTACTTGTCAGAGTTTCCTCTAGTTTGGACGATGATATTTTTTTGTTTGAAGAATTTTCCATTTTTATTACGAGCGAATAAATATCTATTTGTTTGATTCTTTAAGCAATAAACCGATGTTAAACTTTTCGTTGCCGGAGATAAAAGGCGTCATGAGCCAGGGATCTTTACTAAAACATGAAAGCGTGGTGTCAGCTACAACAGGATGATTGTTTACTGCGGTGATGGAAAGACCTTCCCCTGCAATCACTATTGGGATGGAGAGATGCATGTCACCGTATTGAGCCATCAATTTTGTCTTTACATTGCCTGCGATCATGTTTGATACCTCACCGATGGCATCTTTTACCTCGCTCGTAAATCCTGTTAGTTCTGTCATCAGCATGGTTGATGCAACCTTTAATGCGAATTGTTTTGAGCAAAACAGGGCAATAACCCCGTGATATTTGCCGGTAAAACTTACCAAACCGATAACATCAGTTTTTATTTGAGTATCATCTACCAAGGAAGACTCGTTATACTTCAAATCCATCATGATCATCGTTTCAAATAATGTTTTTGTAGACTCTGTAATGTCCAACGCAATGGTTTCCATCACACTTTCTAACGTCATAGTACGTTCTCTCCTTTTCTTAATATTTGTTGTAAACTTTCAAAATATACCTAAAAGGGGATGTATTCGTCATTTCACGAGTAAAAAATTTCCCAGTTTAGATTTTAATTGTTCCGGCGTAAATGGCTTTGTCAGGTAACCGTTGGCGCCACTGTTTTTGGCCTCTTCAATCTTTGTCTCGCTGCCTTCCGTAGTTACCATTACAATGGGAATGTTATTCTTTTGTCCTGAACCCCTCAGCGCCTTTACAAAATCTATTCCTGTCATATTTGGCATGTTCCAGTCGCACAGGATTAAGTCAATATCGTTGGAAGCTGCCTTTTCAAGACCTTCTCTTCCGTCTCCCGCCTCGACAAATTCATCCACCAAGAGACCGGATTGCTGAATATTTCTCTGAATAATCTTCCGCATTACAGATGAATCATCGATTATCAATACTTTTGGCATGTTCTTTACCTCCAATTCTGTTGAATTTATTAATTTCACTTTTTTCACGTATCCATTGATCAATTTGTGACTGTTCGAATCGCCACATGTTCATTATCTTAAAGGTAGGAATAGTCCCTTCTTTTACTAACTTGTATATAGTACGAGGACTTACCTTTAGATATTCCGCGACTTGTTTTATCGTCATGATATTTGGATTTTGCATATATGATTGCCTTTTTGAATAGAATGTCTTCTGATTGCATTTAATACCTTGCATTATCGGAATATAAAAAAATATATTTAGCAGGAATTTAGCTATTTTTAATAGTAGATTGCGCTGGGAAAGAACAAACGATATGGTGTTGATTTACATGGTCTGCCTGACCGCACGCGTTACGTATGCAAACAGAGGTTGTATAGGGAAGATAACAGCCAAGAAATCCTCGTAACAAATGGGACTCAGGGGATTGTGCAATGCTCTGATATAACGAATACAATGAGAAATATTATACTTGACAAACAACAGTAAATATATTTAACCCAACTTCAACAAATTCGTCATAAAAAAGGTGAAAAATGGGTAAAAATCTGGCAACAAAAAGTCGTAACTCCTTGATATGGTTAGATATTAAATTTTGGAACGTTCAATGTAGTGCCTGAATAATATTATTTTCAT
>JAUQXU010000474.1 GCA_030837935.1 Candidatus Brocadia sp. | reverse complement strand
AAGTCGAAACATAAACCAGCAAGCCCAAGAATCGTTTTGGCATCCTCTGCGTCCTGTGTAATGCTATCAGGCGATGGAATATTTCCCGCCCTCCTACGACTTAAGACTCTCGGTGCACTAAGGTCGACTAATGGAAGCTTCTCGTAAGCTATATTCACAGAACTTATAGGTATCATTTTGCTATTTCCAATAACAAAGGGTGTACTTTTTACTGTTTTCGTAAATAACTTATATGAGTATTATTGCAATTGTAGTTTTGTATCACAGCACACGTTGCAATGCAAGTTAAATGATCAGGAATTTCAAAGCGGTGGTTGCAGGGCGAAAAGCCTCTTCGCTCTCCGTTAATCATTATTATCACTTGAATTTGCTTATAAGCGCTGATAAAATTATACTACGTTACACAAATTTTAGGCATCATCCTGGTAGTTACACCCTTATATTATCTCATTTTGCGCAAAACCAAACTGTTCCTATGTATCAAATATCATGAAAAATTATTCTTTAATGACCCTCACCGTTACAGGTACTATGCTTTTATCTTTTTTTACAGGAGGCTGTGCGGTACAATCGAAAAAGTCAAAGGTACCGGCGCCACTGGAAAGTGAAATCAAATCCATTGAAGGCCAAAAGTCCGGTACGGCATCTCAGCACCCTGTTCCAGGCGAAAAGACAACCTATATCGTAAAAAAAGGAGACACGCTATGGAGCATTTCGAAAAAATACGGAGTGTCCGTAGATACAATCCACAGGACCAATCATATCACAAATACAAAAGACCTGAAAGTAGGACAGAAGCTTATCATCCCCATGTCTGGAAAACCTTACACGTCTCCGTCATTTGTATCGCGCTCAAGTTATGTACCAGCAACTCATGTTACGGGTGGTGTCTCATCCCACGGTTTTATTTGGCCGGTAAAGGGACAAATCGTCTCTCAATTCGGCGAAACGAGGAATGGGGCTAAAAATTCTGGTATATGTATCGTGCCCCAATCGGAGCAAAAAATTGTTGCAGCGAAAAAGGGTGCCGTTGAGGCAGTTTCTGATACGGGTGATGGCATGTCTGTCATTGTGATTAAACATGAGGGAGGTATACGCACCATATACGAATGCCATTGTAGTCCCGTTGTGGGGGAAGGTAGTAATGTGGAGATAGGTCAGCCCATAGCAAACATTAATTCGACGGGTACAGGGAAACCTCCAGAGATTAATTTCAAAATTTACGTAAAAGATAAGCCTGCTAATCCCATGACGTATCTGCCATAAATCCAGCGTCAATCCTTGCGGTTTGTGAGGAAATACCGTTGTGCAATACATGATACGCTGAACCAAATCCTGCACGATATGGTAATTTTTTTCATTCCGATGTTACGAGAAATTAAATTCAGGGGTAATTCACTATGCCAATATATGACTTCCAATGTAATCAATGCAACACAAAATTTGATGAATATTTCCGGAGTGCCTCAGAACGAAAAAAACTATTTTGCCCATCCTGTCAAAGCGATAACATCCAAAAGATATTTTCAGTGTTTGGGATGTCTGTGGGAGGAAGTGGAGGCAGTGCTTCTGATGGCAGTTCTGGTGGTTGTGGAACTTGCACGGCCTCTACCTGTACAGGATGCAGATAGTACCTTATTCACAAAATCTTGATCAATTCCGGCAAAATTTTGATAACGGAATTTCCCCGAATATTTGATAGGCACCAAATTACAAACACCAAATAACAAACAAACTCCAATAAACTAAATTCAAAATTCTAAACTAATAGTTTGGATATTCTGGTATTGTAAATTGAAATTTATTTGAGATTTGTGATTTTAAACCTTTTTGGTCCTGGTTTTCCAGGTTATGAACGATGAAAAATCTGTGGGCACCGTGGCGTATCGCATATATCCAGGAACATCCAAAAGAAAATGGCTGTTTCCTCTGTAATTCATTTCAGGATAACCAGGATGAAAAACATCTCGTTGTTTATCGGGGGAAAGAATGTTTTTGCATCCTTAACAAATATCCATACAACAGCGGACATCTCATGATTGCACCCAACAAACACAAGCCAGATATTTCCGACCTTACCGATCATGAAATGCTGGAAATTATGAAGCTGACAAGAGACATGAAAGATATTCTTGTGAGCATGATGAAACCTGAGGGTTTTAATCTTGGCGTTAATTTAGGAAAGCCTGCCGGAGCAGGACTTGTTGGTCACTTCCACCTCCATATTGTACCTCGTTGGAATGGCGACACTAACTTTATGCCGGTCATTTCAGATATAAAGGTTATTCCACAATCCCTGGAAGACCTTTATAAAGAATTAAAAAAACATTTGTAACCATCTAGCCACGAGTTGGCACACATGGACACAAATGAAAATAAAATATTTTAGTTATCCGATGCTGACAAGAAAAGAAATCGAACTGCGGGAAGAACGGGAGCTTGCCCCCTATGCTATGAAAAGCAATAATTCCCGGGGCAGGAAATATCCAGAGGAGGAACATCAGTATCGCAGTGTCTATCAGCGGGATCGGGACCGCATTATCCATTCTACGGCCTTCCGTCGTCTGGAATATAAAACCCAGGTCTTTGTAAATCATGAAGGAGATTATTACCGGACCCGCTTGACCCATACCATTGAGGTCTCACAAATCGCGCGAAGTATTGCGCGGGTATTGAACCTCAACGAGGACATTGCAGAGGCTATTTCTCTTGCACATGATTTAGGACATACACCCTTTGGGCATTCGGGTGAAGATGCTTTAAAAAAGCTCATGGAAGGACACGGGGGATTTGAGCATAACCTCCATGGGCTGCGCGTTGTTGATGTCCTTGAGCAAAAATATCCTGACTTTCCGGGACTGAATTTATCGTGGGAACTCAAGGAGTCCATTGTAAAACACAAATCCCCATACACCAATACCTCTGTAGTAACCGAGTATAGTACCAACGAGCAGCCGCTGCTGGAGGCGCAGATTGTGGATAAGGCAGATTCCATTGCCTATGATAATCACGACCTGGATGACAGCCTGAAGGCGGGTATTCTTACCGATGATGCTTTGCAAGCCGTTGACTTGTGGCGGGAGACTCAGAAAAAGGTAAAACAGAAATATGTAATCAGTGATCACGATATATTAATCGCACAAACGATTAAAACCTTGATTAACATCGAGGTCACCGATCTGCTTGAGAACACCATGTCCAGGATTAAGCATGAAGGTATAAAATCCGTTCAGGATGTCAGAGATCATCCTGGTCTGATCGTGTCTTTTTCTCCCGAGTTGTCTGAGCAAAAAAAGAGACTGCAGGAATTCCTTTTTCAAAATGCTTATCAGCATTATCGGGTAGCC
Organism: Candidatus Brocadia sp.; assembly: GCA_030837935.1. Lineage (GTDB taxonomy): Bacteria > Planctomycetota > Brocadiia > Brocadiales > Brocadiaceae > Brocadia. The sequence goes on along the minus strand of JAUQXU010000474.1, from coordinate 22,745 downwards.
AGAATGTCCGACAAGGCGAAGCGATTTCTGGAAGAACTTTTTATGGCCTTTATCAAAAACCCCAAACAACTTCCCATTGAATATCAACGATGGATAGAAGTAGCCGGTCTTTATCAAGCAGTGTGTGACTATATCGCAGGGATGACAGACCGTTTTGCACAGGATGAGTACAAAAAGCTCTTTTATCCGTACGAAAGGGTTTAGGGTGGTTCGCCACAAAGGCACAAAGGGCACAAAGAAAATGAAAGTATCCGTTGTTTTAGTTGGAGCCGGTCTTGGATTACGCATGGGTGGGTCTGTCAAAAAACCCTTCCTGCAAATTCATGGAAAACCTATATTTCTCCACACGATTGAACGTTTTTCACAAATCGAGACGATCAGTGAAATCATTGTTGTTGTCGGTGAGGCAGAGATAATATACCTTCGTGAACAATGGCAGGATACCCTGGATGCCTGTAAGGTAAAAAATATTATCGCCGGAGGCAAACGACGCCAAGATAGTGTCTATAATGGGCTTTGCGAAACCGGAACGGATGTCGAAATCGTACTGATTCACGACATCGTCAGACCCCTCGTCAGAAAAGAACACATCGAAGCCGTCATACATAAAGTAAAAGAATCTCACGCTGCTATCCTTGCCGCACCCATGAAGGCTACCGTCAAAGAGGCAGGAAGTGATTTATGCATCCAGCGGACCGTCCCCAGGAACAATCTGTGGATGGCCCAAACACCACAAGGATTCAAACGGGAACTCATCCTGAAAGCCTTCAATCAATTTAAGGATGTGGACAGGGAATTCACCGATGATGCACAAATGGTAGAGAAGGCAGGCCATCCTGTGTATATTGTGCCGGGTACGGACGAAAATATTAAAATTACTACACCGGAAGATATGCACATCGCCAAGGCATTGCTTACATAAGTGAGTTTTCACAAATTCTGCGATACAAACCAATGACTTTACGGCCTTTTTTCTCGTTCCCATGCTTTTTGATTAAACAATTACCGGTTTTCAACTGCCAGATCACATTGCTGCTACGCTTATCTTGGCTCTACGAATCCCTCTTTACATCAACTGGTAAGTCCGGCTTTTTTAACTCAATCCAATCAACTGACTGGGATTGTTGAGATCGATGACTCTTTCTTTGGTAGTGCCACAAAATAAAAACGGATATTAGAGAAGGCCAATCGGTCAAGACTGATGGTTTGCCTGTCTATACGATCGTTAGCAAAAGTGGACATAATCACATACAAGAAATCGTCAAAGGTAAAAATGCCCATGAAGTACTCAAATGGACACACATTTTGATCTCTAATGCCAAATCATTTATCATAGGAACTTTCCATAGATTTGGGAAAAAACATTTACAAGCATATCTTGATGAATTCTGCTGTCGGTTCAACCGCAGAAAATGGGGGTTTCAACTCTTTGGTAGAGTAGTTACTGCCTGCGTTAACTCCCAGGCTATTTACTTTGCTGAGCTAACTCAATAACCATTTAATATTTTGAATATAGCTCCACCAAAACATTAAGAAGGTGTTTCTTCCGTTAGCTCTAATTGCTTTTCAGAAATACACTCTTTTATTGCAGTTTCCAAATTCACACCAAGGAATTTTGCAAATTTTTTGTATGTTCTGGCCTGCTTAAAATAATTCAAGTGGTAGACGTGCTCCTCTGGCTCATATGTGAAGTTTATTCCACTCTGAATACCTTTCGGCCAACTGACGACCATCTTGTCTGTATCAACTACCAAATCATTGGGGTCGCCGAAATAGACATCGGCAATACTATCCACAATATCGTCCTTAATCCCACCCTGAAAAATACCTGAAGGTTCAAAATCTGAGCCAATGGTGTTGTAGGTTACAGACCCATTAATACTGTTGCCGGTTTGATTTAATTTTTTAATAAAATCCGAATTGGGATTCATTGCCCAAATACCTGGCACCGCATCTGGTCTTTCCAATTTCGATGAGGCAAACTTTACCAATCCGCTAACAATGCTAAAGAAGAACTTGAACGGCGCACCACCTGCGAAAAAGAAGATGTTTGTTAAGATGTTTATCATTCTTGCCACCGAATCCCATTTTTTCGGATTAGCAAGATTGGTTCCGCCGGCAGGGCATGCGACCATAATCGCTTTATCCACATTCGAATGGCCACCACAAAGTTCCACAAATGACCGGAATACAAGTCCGCCACGACTGTGTGCTACCACATCAAATTTCACTCCCGTATCTAAAAGGCCGGATTCCCTCAAGATCTTTAACATATTTTTGGCATTATCCTCCGGAGTAACAGACAGCGTAACGTGGTCGTATCCTAAAATAAGGGGATATTTCTCTTTTAATGCCTCAAGGATTTTTGTCGGCACATCTTCATAGCCACCCTCAAGCGAACTCGCAGTACCATGAATAAAAAGGAGCGCAATCTTTTTGTCTTTCACTAAATCTTTAATACTGCCCCACTCGGATATTGGGTCGGTCTCTGTAAGACCTTTAAGAAAACCTTTACTGTGTTCGATCCGTTTAAAACCCTCCTTCATCTTTTTCTTTTCAAGTCCTCCTATCAGATTACGGATGACCACAGAAGAGAATTCATCTATTTTTTCGAAAATTTTCGGAAATTTAATAATATGTACAACCTTACTCCACAAACCCCTTGTCGTCCTATCCTGTACCTTAAAAGAAATACGAAAGAAATGAATATTCCGTTTATCATCAGGCGTTATTACATCCCTGGTGTTTGTGATATCATCTTCTTTAAAGTGCCATGTCCATATACCATCTTCATAAGTCAAGAGAACCACTTCTTCATCAGGATCACTTCGTATGGCGAGCGGAATGGGTTTTACCGTTTCTTCGATTCCAAAGGCGCGTTGTTCATTCGGACAGAATTCAAGGACATTCGTAATGGTAAAATCTTTTGTCTCCAGGAAATCCAGGCAATCGGGATTATAAGCCTCGCCCAATGCATCACGACGTCCCTGCTCCGCTTTTCTGGAATTTGCAATTTCAGTCAAATCTCTTATCGTTCCAACAAATTCTGACTCTGACAATAGAATGATATCTTTAGAAATAGCATGTTTTAAACGCGTGGCTGAGATGACTATGCGTTTTGCGGCTTTAGAAGATGCAGTTGAACCCTTGCGCTCTTTTTCCAACTCATCAGGAGCGGCATAACCTTTTGGGGGATGCCCTTCCTTGCAAACCAATGGATGACCATGCCCACATGTTAATTCATTCTTTAAAGAAGCGGAAAGAAACCTCTCCTCTTGCAATTTTTCGTTCCCGTGTAATTGAGGTATTTGACTAAAGGAATTAAATTTAAGGCTATTTTGCACCTTTTTCACAAGCTCCTGATAGGTTATCGCACCTCTCATATCTCGTATGGTTTTGCAGAGGTTATACGTAAACGCACCATTATAGTCGTTGTTTATAAGGGCATCGGCGGATGTCTGATCGTCCTTGCAACCAGACAACAGGATGTGCTTCGCTTTCGCAGCAATCTCAAGTCCTGTAACTTTTTTGTCTTCCTTAATCTTTGAGCCCAAACGTCGAATCCCCATCGGTCTGCCATAACTTCTCAATGCGATATCGGCCGGCGGCTCTATAAAACGCGGCTGTATCTTCATCTCTACCGGTGGAATTTCTAATTCAGATGTTACATATGCAATATCCCTGGTTGCAGTTCCGGAATGACATGAATCAATACAAAGGGTAAGAAAAACCCCCTTCGGTAAACGATCAATAATATCATTAAAATCGTCATCAAGCAGGTAGGAATCAGGATTCCTGAAATCCATATCATGTAAACAGAGAATTTCATCGAGACTGTCTTTTAGCTCGTCCCCATCACGATCTGGTATTTGTGAACCATGCCCTGAAAAGTGGAACAATAATAAATCTCCCTCCTTGGATCCATCCAAGAGCCAATCAAACCGGTTCATCAGGTTATTTCGTGTAGCACTCTCATCAACGATCGTCCGAATTTCATCAGATTGAAACCCATAAAAACTCATCAGGATGTCCGCCATATTACGCACATCTCTGACACAGCCTTTGAGAGATCTAACATATTTATACGTATTGATTCCAACCAACAATGCCTTTTTCGCCATTCTCCCGCCCCCTTTCAAAATCTTTTTTAACTGAGCAGAAGCAAAGAAACTCAGTTCAAAAATAACCAGCGTAATACTATAAACTATCTTAACTATGGGAAGAAAAACAAGTCAGCTCTATTCAACAAGCTGCATAAGTAGCTAAAACAGTGGATAAAGATTCACCGTTAGCTGTCTGTCTTCAGCAGTTATTAATGATGTCATAATTTCGAATTGATACGTCTTTTTAAGAGTATATCTTTGATATTTTGACGTGAATCCAATATTGATAAACGGATACGCTTTTCCCCGATATTCTGTAAATGACTCTCCATGGAGATATAATTAATTCACGATATCGTAAAATTTGATCCCGTAACTCCTGGACGATGCTTCCCCGTTCTGAATAATGATAACAGGCCGATGGGTTTCGTTTATCTGCTTCAGCAAATCGGCGGCTTATGCCTTAAGAAAGGTAACCGACCTTATATCTGTTTTCATATTCATGTATCACATCCAGTCTTTTTATGGTACTAAATTAAAACCGCATGTCAAAGTTAATCTTTTTACAATGAGGTTACCATATAAAATTCACAAGTAATTACTAATCAAGACGCGACACCCAACCAACTGGTTATTACAAGCTTGGCCTGGTGCACTAACAATTTAGCTCTTTGAAAAAAGTGGCGCTGACCGTGTGCACGGTGATATTGCAGGACACCACGCTGATAATTGATAAATAAAGGAGCCCCCTTTGCTTCCCACTCACCGTTGAAATACTAACAAATGGCCTAATGCCCATAAAAAGAAATTTGACGGGTTTTTATTGGAAAAAGATAGGGATTAGAACAATGTAGGGCAATGGGTGATCCCCCACTCTTTTTCCCTTGATAAGGGATGTATTGTATTTATAATATTGGCATTACACATTGCATGGTAAAGAGGGGCATAAATGAGCCCAACAGTATTTCGCTACAATCAATACAAATTTTTATTTTTCTCGCGAGAAGAGCGAAGGATGCATGTGCATGTATGGTCGCCTGATGGGGAGGCAAAAATATGATTGGAATCCGAGGTCGAATTAGCGGTAAACAAAGGATTGAAACAGAGCGAAATCAGCGAATTACTTACCATAACAAAGGAACGAATTCATGAAATCAAAGAAAGCTGGAGAAAGCACTTCTTGCGTTGAGGTAACCAGTATATCTAATCACGGGATATGGCTGTATGTCAGAGGTGCTGAGTATTTTTTACCCTTCGAAGATTTTCCGTGGTTTAAGGAAGCAAAGATAGGTGAAATAATGGAAGTAGAGCTTTTCCATGACAATCACCTGAGATGGGAAAAACTGGATATAGATCTTGAAATAGAATCATTGGTAGAACCGGATAAATATCCCCTTGTATATCACAACTAACAATTCAATTCATCTGCAATTTTTCGCAACAAAAAATCTTTTTCTGTCTACGAAAACCTTCTATTGGGTAACCCCATTGCCCCGTTGTTCTAATTACAGAGGTTGGATAGAACGCGAGTGAAATCCAACATTAACCTTGTTTTTTTATTACATCCATTAATTTCCTCGTATCTTTTAATTCCATGGTAAAATCACTATCTCGCATAAGATTTTTGATTAATTCATCCTTCTTTCATGAGCATTAACCATTTGGCTTTTTATCTTTCTTTTTATCTTCCTCTTCCGGTTTTTTACCAACGCCCCTCAAGTCAACAAATTTTTTCATTAAGTCAAACCAAAAACCCGCACCCTGGGATGCCGCAAGCGCTGTGATAATTATTCCTATGACTTTATACACCCAGCTTCTTATATCGTCTGGAACTGCTCTTGGGTCGTCTTTTAATGCCTTGGAATTATCACGTTTAACCCAACCGATAGGCAGATTAAGTTTCTGAAGATCGGCATAAAGCTCCTCAATACTCTTTGAGGAAACAGTTTGATCAGACGGAGAAGGATTCTTAGCAGACACCTCCGCAGATGCGACTATCGATGCTCTCAAGACATCGTCACGCCACAGGGTATTTACAATCGTAAAACTATCAGCATTTAAAAGTCCGCTTATGCCAAGAGAAATACCTAATATGATCCATTGTATCTTCCTTTTGTACCATCCGGTAACGCGCTCCATTGCACTATCATACCAATCTTCAATATCCTTGCGTACATTCGCGAGGTTCTCTTGCGCCGTATTGACAAAACAAAGCAATGCGCCCCTTATTTCAGATTCAGGGAGCTGAGAAATCGCATCTTTCACCCCCTCAATTGCTTTGGTTCCTTCTGCTGCAGGAGAAGGCGCAATCATGTCCAGCAAAACACGTGAAAATGTTTTCGATGGAATATAGGAAGGTAATTTCTTGCCATCCATGAGACTAGCAATAAGTGGATGATCATAGAATTTTTTTACTTTTTTTGGATCATTAAAAAATTTTTTTATTGCTTTTTCGAGGGATTTAGCGCGCATACCGAGGCGGCTGGCAAACCACTCATTAACTGATTGGCATATAAGACTCAAAATAAAATAAACCAGAGCCAGACCAATCCCCACTTCCAGTATTTGAAAACCAAACATACCCGATCTCCTTTCCCGTGTTATGATTGCTTTTGCATCAGTATTTTATTCATGATATTCGGTTGATAGACGCAGACTCCAGTGGGTTTGTTCACATTAACAAGTCTGCAAACATGTACCATATAACTAAACAGCAGTATATCATGTCATATAAAAGTTAGAATCTAAAACCTTTCTTACGCAAAAATTATACTACTACTTTTCCTGCTATGTTCACAATATCGTCTATATAGCCAATCAATTTCACAACCTTTTTAGCAAGCCCGATATCGTCTTTAATATCATCGATAGCCATTTGCACATCTCCGTTCATTTTCGACAAATCCTCACGCAATGCAGGAACCTTGGAAAGCCAGTCATCTAGTATCCTACTTCTTAGTTTTCGGATAATATCTTCAAGACGGTCTATCCCTGTCCCCAACTTCTTAGCTTTATTATTCTTTTTTTCTGCAAGCAATTTTATCTCCACATCGATAGCTCTATTTTTTATCTCCAGCAGGATATTCAATATACGCCGATTGGTTTTAATGGTCGTGTCAGCCATTGTAGTATCTCCTATAGAAAGATGTTAATTATAGCAATCTATATTTTATATCTCTAAAGCTCTTTCGGTTTGAGATTATTATAGTTTCTTATCTATCTTATCTGTTTCTTCATTTGCCTTTTTCAGATTTGCGTATCGTTTCTGCACATCCCTTATATGCGCACTTAAATCGCTGAAAGAAGGCGGAAGGCCATTCTTTAGGCCTATAGCCAGTTTTTTGTGTGTTTCAGCCAAAGACCTGTATGTTTTGTTCAGGGCATCGAACATTTCAAGAGTTGCGGCTGTTTCTTCACTGTTGGCTAAGACCTTATTGGCAATCAACCTTTTGTCATTAGAAGTATTATATTGTTTTCCTAATGCCCTGCGGGAACTATCATATTCGTCTATTAATCCGTCTCTGAGAACCAGAATAGCCTCTTGAGCATGTTCGATAAAACCGTCTACAGACCCTTGATTAGCGTTGAGAATATCTATCAGGTGTTCTTTTCTCTTGTTGCTGATATACGCATGCGCAGCAGTGCTGGCAATAGTAGAAAACATTGCAAGTCTCGATGCGTCTTGCTCCTTTCCAAAGCTTTTCAGCGCACTGCTCAAATTGTTATTGAGGTCTGTAGCCAATTGATCAAAATCTTCTGTCTCTATTAATTCACTATCAGCCAATTTTACCAACAGTCTCGTATATTCTATAAAGGAGGCGTTCAATTCGGTCAAACCAGAATCAAACCTCCGTAACTTAATAAATAGAGGCTCTTTATCTTTCGCTGCGATTGTATACTTATACCTATACTCGAACGGTTTGTTCTCATCAAATTCTAAACCAAGGTTGTTAATTGCATTCAGGTCATTAGATATTTGTTCCATCTCCCTTTCTTTGACTATTGAGATATGAGAATCAACAGCAGTATCTATTGCGGTTATCTCATTAGCGACAGTATTAAACTTTACAAACGGTCTTTGATCGACGGTAGAACAAGCGGACAAACAGACGGCAAGAAAAACTCCTAAAACAATAATTATGACAGGACTCTTCCTGAGAATTTTTAGAGGGAGAGAGATTGATTGTTTCCATTTTTCTGCCTTGTACTTCTTAATCGCATTCATATTTTTTCCTCCTTACTTTCTAAAGGTTGTTGTGGGCATAACAATATTTTGTTACAGGGGTTTTTAGTTCATCAATTCCCTCTTTCCATAGTTCTTTCTTAATGCTTGTACAGTTTTAATCTCTTGATAATAGACAATTTGCATTTATTTTTAGACTGCCCAATTCTCCATTCTGATCATAATATGCTCTATTCTAAAATCAGGTATTTCAGAACATTCTCGGAACTGCCTCTCCTCAAACAAAGCGCTTAAATTACCATGAAAATCATGGTTTCAAAGAATTGCCACAGAATCGGTAAACAGGCTTCTTAATCCCGATTCTTTTTGGCCTTTCCTTCCTAAGCAACCCACGAAATCCATTCCTGATCTGGCAATTCCCTGCTCAATCACCCTGCACTCTTTCACCCTCACATGCAAAAGCTGTTTTGCAGAAGTCTTTATTGACTTACTTTAGCATTAATTAAAAATCAAATCTACAATGCAGCTAACCTGTTAAACAGACCCTGATAAAACCTCCTTTGCCAGTCTATTTGCCCTTTCTGTGGTAAAATACAAATATCCAAATGATCAACATTTCTCTCCCATTTATAATGCCATGCACCACTCGTTAAATGATTGACAGGTGTGTTTTCATCGAACTCAAGACCCACTGGGTGACTACCATTGGTACGGGGATACATTTGGGAGTACGTTGATACTGCCCCATCATTCTCCCACCAGTCAGAACTTGAAAAGTTCATGACAGGAATGGGGGGGGTATCGAAATTTTTGTAGCCGATATAGATAGACAATGCAAGTAATGCCGGATTCATTAATAAATCTGGATAGTAATTTTCACTAAACAATATTTTTCCTGTTTGTTCTGTTACATATGAAAAATAGTACGTATCGGGAAAGGTTTTCCATGCTGCATTATCAGCATATGCTCCTTGTAGTGACAACGTGTAGGCAGCATTATCTTTCCCCCAGAGAAAATTGGATTTGGCAACCCGATCCAAATATGCTGACAACGATTCCCCTTTGGGACGAACAAACCCCCAATGATCAAGATCAAAATTGTAAATTTTGTCCAGGAAACCCCCGGTCGCAGAACAAAATATTTCAATCATCCGCATAAGAGGTGTGGCAATGCTATTCTTTTTAAGAATGCCCGTTTTTTCATCTGCCCCAAAAAAATAAACTAAAGTACTTCCATTTAAAACTCCTGAAACAGTGCTAATAGAACTAACCCATTTATGGTTACTACCCCAACCCCAATAATCTTCCTCAAGTAAATTCTGTAAACAGCGAATTGTTTGAGAACCGAGGCTATGCCCAACTAAATGAACAGGATTATCTTCACTCCAATCTTTTACAAAACCATTATGAGTAAAATCATATCCATAGCGGTTGTGTTGTTCATCATTTGCATGTTGTACTCCATAATCCACTTTCGTACCTTTAATTTGAGCTGCTAATTCACAAGCAGCATCATGTGCAGAACTCAAAGGACCAACACTTGCTTCATGCCTTTCTACTGGAGAGGGAACCCTCAAAGCGCTTCCCCAATAGTTTAAACGCCCGAGTTCTTTCGGTCCGAACCCTAAAATACCATGAACTAAGATAACAGGATATTTATTGGACATACTTTCTCCTCGCTTTCAATGAAATGGAACAATACGAAGCAAAGTGCTCCTGCTTGTAAAGTGATAGTAAAAAATCTTTCCAAGTATCTTGTTACGATAAAAACAGTGAAATTATTAATCCTTCAAAAACTGAGACAATTGTTGATCAGTGTGTATTGATCGTTGTAAAGAAACCCCCGTTTTTCTCAGAATAGCATCAAAAAGGTCCTTATCTTTTAGAAAAGAATGCACTTCATTATACATTATTGATTAGCATAGGTATGGATATCGGTTTTTTTGCCATCATTAAAAGTGGATCAGCCGTTGCCCAAGGTGAATGCATCTTAAATTTCACTTTACTATCAGGCACCGCTTCTTGCTTTTCCTCATTAAAATTTTTTTTAGCGGTTTCATAGCCTGATTTTGCACCCTCGACTTCCTTTTCTGCATGGATTAAACTTAGTGCACTTCCTGGAAAAGTCAAGATATACTTATGTAAAGTTTTAAATTCCTCTTGTGCTTTAAGATATTTATACATTTTTTTGAGGACTTCATCTATAGAACAGTTAACTGGAAGTGTTTTTGAAATAATTTCTTCAGGGGAGGTAGAATTGGTTGGACCAAGGACTTTAATGGTTGGCGGTGGTTCGCGTTTAAAGCGTCCCTGAAGGTATTCAAACAAGTCCTGTAATTCTTCACTACGTTTTCCTGAAAAATGCTCAGCAATAACAACGGATTAACTCAGACAGATGCGAAAGTGTGCCATGACACACTTTTTGGTGCTACATACAAAAGCAAAATAGCTATACTAAAACGTGTTTATTAATTGTGATTTATTAAGAATATGAAAACAAGAACCCCGAAGGGGTAAAATGATTATAGATGAAAAAATCGAAAACAACACCCAATCCCAAGGGGATGACATAATGGACACGCCGGGCATTTTACGGAAAACGATCATATTACCCCTTCGGGGTTTATCGGCGGGTTTTTATGCTATCGTCTATAATCATTTCATCCCTACGGGATTCATAGCGCTTTCATTGAATAGTATTAAATCTATCGTAAGGAATTTCAAAATAAAATCACGATCTATGAACCTCCTCAGTATAACGCAATGGTAATAATGAATCTGTCACAGCAAAATATACAGATTTCCCCGGGAGCTAATACACTATTATTTACTGTATTAAGAGCAGAAATTGCGAACCTTGTAATCAAATATCTCTCAGTGGAGCATATAACAGTGGGAAAACATAGACGTATTCTTTATTTATACGATCACATGCTGCGCCTCAACAAACTGATACGTTTTAGGATACCATTTCCCTTGACTGTCCTGGTATTACTGATAAAATGAGTAAACTTTTGTGACTTTTATTGTAAATCACACCTATTTACGTTTTTCCGGGATATAAAACATATGGAACATTTTGAACAAGAGCGTCTTGATAAACTCCAAAAGTTGCGCGAAAAGGGAATTGAGCCCTATGGCAAGCGGTATGACAATACTCAATCGATACAATCGATTTTGGGTAGCTTTATCGCAGACCGCGATGATATAAAGGTCAAGGCAGCCGGCCGCATCTCGACCATGCGTCCTCATGGAAAAACTGCATTTCTAGATATAAAGGATTGGACGGGGAAAATACAGGCTTATATAAAGCTCGATAAGGTTGGCCCGGAAAAATTCGAAACATTTAAATTGCTTGACCTGGGCGACATTGTCGGCGTGGAAGGCGTACTCTTTAAGACAAGAACCGGCGAAATCACGATTTATGCGGATGATTTTACGGTCCTGACAAAATCCCTGTTAACACCGCCTGAGAAGTGGCATGGACTTAAGGACGTGGAGTTAAGACATCGGCAGCGTTATGTCGATTTGTTTACGAATCCAGAAGTAATGGAGACCTTCCTGAAGCGTATCAAGATCATGAAACACATACGAAGGTTCCTGGACGACCGCGGGTTCGTAGAAGTAGAAACCCCCATGATGCAGTCCATTCCCGGTGGCGCAGTGGCAAGGCCTTTCATCACACATCACAATGCCCTCGATATTGATCTCTATCTGAGGATTGCACCAGAACTTTATCTGAAACGGCTGCTTGTTGGCGGAATGGAGCGGGTATATGAAATTAACCGCAATTTCAGAAACGAAGGAATCTCCACGAAACATAACCCCGAGTTTACCATGATGGAACTGTATCAGGCCTACAGTGATTATAATGGCATGATGGAGCTTACGGAAAGTCTGGTAACATTGCTGGTAAAAGAACTGTATGGTGGATATGAGATACCTTTTGGGGAACGGAAGATTAATATGACGCCACCCTGGCGTCGTGCCACTTTTTGTGAATTGTTAAAAGAATGCAGTGGTGTGAGTTTTGAGGATGAGGCTGGATTGGCTAGAAAATCAAAGGAATTGGAACTCGAGACCCAGGGTGTGGACAGGGACAATATGGCTAACAATATCTTTGAGCAGGTAGTAGAACCAACATTGAGTAATCCCACTTTTGTGTTAGACTATCCCACCTCAATTTGTCCTTTAACAAAGGCATGCGAATACGACCCCTGTTTTGCCCAGCGGTTTGAGTTGTACATTGCATCGATGGAAGTAGCAAATTCTTATTCCGAACTTAATGATGCGCCTGAGCAGGACAAGAGATTCCGTGAACAGTTAGGCACCGAGGCCGATATTGTCGGAAAGGTAGATGAGGATTTTTTGACTGCTTTAAAATACGGCATGCCACCGGCTGGTGGACTTGGAATCGGTATTGACAGGCTTATTATGCTTCTCACAAATAATGTCTCCATCAGAGAGGTTATCCTCTTCCCGCTCCTAAAGCCAAAGTAGTACAAAATAAAACACAGAGACACGGGAACTTAGAAAAATCAAGAGGCTGAAGGGTTGGGAGGTTAAATTTCTCAACTTCCCATCTTCCCTGTTTCTCATCATCTGGTCTTATTTTACGATAATTTGAATTTTATCAATCCATTAAAATGACAAAGAATCATGAATTTTTATACGTTGCAATCTCCCTGGATATCGACCCGGATGCTAACAGCGCTGTCGAAGGAAGACATGACGCGCTTTCTTCCCCGGTAGAGCATGGCAAGATACGCGTAGAGGCCTGCAAAAGAGGATTACAAAGGATACTGGAGTTATTAGACATATATGACATAGATGCCACCTTATTCTATGAGGCGAGAACGGCCCAGATGCTCGTTGCAGATGGAATGGACTTACCCGCCTTGTCTGAAAGGCATGAGGTCTCCTGTCATTCGCTGAAACACGAGGATTATTTAGGCAAGGTATCAGGTGTACCCATGGAAGAAGAATCCATTGAGGAAACAATAACAAAGGCGAAGGACATCCTGGAAAATATTTTCAAAAGGGATATGAAGGGATTTCGGGCGCCTTATACAAGGGTCAATCAGGCTGTAGTGAGAGTTATAGAACGACTAGGATTTCGGTACGATTCTTCTGAGACGGTAACCATGGGTGCTGAATGGAAAGGAAGTCCATTTTCTCTGGAAAAGTTTGATTCGGATCTTCTGGAATTGGCATTGCCCTCGTTTCAGGACTCAAAGGGGCAGAAGATGTCATCTTATTTATGGGCAATTTTTGAAGGCCGGAGGGGTTCCGGCGAGTATATCGATGCGGTTTTATGGGCAAGAGATGTAGCCCAAAGCGGGCTTTTTGTTTTTTCGATCCATCCCTGGCATTTATATGTTAATTGTAAGGGAAATCCATTTAACAGGGAACAAGTACAAAAGAATAGAGATAATCTGGAACACATCCTTTCTCAATTGAAACAGATGCGCGGCATTCAAATGCTCAGGCAAGATACCTATATGGAAAATTGGGTAAGGTTACATAAAGCCGGCACAAACAAATAGATATCCCGGGCTAAGTTACGCCAACTGCGCATTCCTCTCGTTGCGGGGCGGCAGCCTTTCTTCCGCGTAACATCTCCAAAAAGCCTTCAATCCTTGTGGAAAACTGTCCAGGCATGTAATTGTGATCGTCCACGCAATCGCCATCGAGGCTGAGGAGGGGATACCCTATCCTGTTCAATTCCCTTTTCAGGGCAGGTACCGCTGCATTATTCCTTCTGCAACCCCATGATGAGAAGACAACCACGCCATCCACCCGGTACTCTCTGGCAAGTTTCTTGGTAACCTCAATGCGTCGCTCTAATGGGCCGTTATAATGGCTGGTAATGAGTTTCCTGGCCAGGCTTTCATAAGGTTTCTGCGGATCCAGTTTATCCCAGTACACATAATTTGTTTCCTCAAAGACAATTTTTACCCCCTGTTCCTCCTCTAATTTTGTCAGGAAATCCACTTCAAAATACGGCTTCAATTCCAGCCAGAGGATTCTGATCTGATCTTTCGGATGCGCTTTGTCTGCATTTTTCTTGTTTTCCGCAATCTTTTCCCGTAATTCGGCAGCCAGGGCAGAGAAAAATTCTGCTGACAATGGAGAACCAATTAATAAAAATCCCGGGAACATAAAACCAAGCGCATTACTGCCCGGAAGGGGACAATAAGGATTTTTTCTCAATTCATTCACTTCAAGCATCTTTTCCCGCGTTTTATTCGAGTATTCAATTGCCCTTTCAAACGATGCATGATTCATCTTCCTTCCCGTTATTTCCTCCAGCCGATGGGTGAAATCTTCGAGCTGTCTCGTAAGATACTTGACAGAATAATCATCTGCCTCATACGGTACATCAATAACGATGGTCTCTTTTCCTGTCACAGACTCGCATATCTTCATCGTCTTGGTATTATTATCACAGAGCGTTGTGGTGGCTACCTGGAGGATGTTTTTGGGAAATAAATTTCTGAATGTGTGTCCAATTGCAGATCGGTGAAAGGTACAGATGTCCGTGGGAACTCCATATGATTCAGCCTCTAAGAGCCCATGCGAACTTTGCCCTAAACCTGCAAAAAGCGCTGCGCCAATCTCCAGGCAAAAAGGATAGAGCCCCATAGCAAACAATATTTCCGAGGGCACGAACATAGTCGTCCAAACAGTTCGTTTGGGATGAGCAAATGCATTATAGAGATGCTTTACACCTACGCGGGTCTGAACACGCAGGGCGGTCAATTCCTTCTGTTTATTTCCGCGAAAGAAAAAATAATACACCCTCAGAAAACGCAGAAGTTCGCGAAACAAAATCGGAGAAATACGACGAAAGAATGGTTGCGCCCATTCCTTACATTTACGCATTGATACCATGTCTCACTTACTCTTTCCTGGAAGTACTGGTTAATTGTTCGAGAAATGCCTCAACCCGTGTTTTGATTTGCCCTTCACTGCTAAGGGTATAATCGCAATTGAGATGAAGGAGTGGAATATTCTTCTCGTGAAATGTCTTTTTTATCATCGGATAATCCATGAGATTATGATCGCAAAATTTTAGCGTGTGATAAATCGCCCCATGAATTGATTTTTCCTGCATGGTGGTCAGTACTCTATTGATCCTGTCAAAGATGTTAACCATACGAGAGCATGGCGATCGCAAGATATATCTCTTGGCAATTGACAGGATGGGGTCGTCGCTCACATGAATTTGGGCATCAAAGTAACGGCTGCCATTGCATAAATCTTCTGCAACCACCTTGGCACCCGCATCTTCTATAATCTTCATAATCTTTTCGTTTTCCATAATACTACCCCATACGAAGAGCCTGGGTATGTCCCGCGTATCACGCACGTCTTCCCTTTGTTTCATCAGGTGGGTCAAATAAATCTGGAATTTTTCGGGCACTGCATTGGCACCCTTTTTCAACAGGGAAAATATCTCGTATCCGGATTGTCCAATATATCCACTCCAGTATTTTTGTAAAAACACCCGGACCTTTTCCCTCACCGAATTGTATAGGGTGATACTCTGATGAATATCATCCTGATTAATTTTGAGCGTAAAAAAGGTTTCCAGTTTTTCTTTGAAGTTTTTGAGCAGGTTTGCGTAATAAAAAACTGCGGCATCATCGGTATTTTTTGGAATATCCAAAATATAGTTAAACGCCTTTTTCCCTTCGTCTAATTTCACCCATGCATCATAAAGCCTGCGCATCCCGTCACACGAGTTGACAAATACCATTCCTTTAAAATCTTCCAGGTTACCATTGATTTTTTGATCAACAACGGCCTTGATGTAAGGACAGATATTTCCGCACAGGACTTCATTGGCAGAGCACGATTCTTTTTCGGCCCCCTTGATCCTGACCGGATGAAATCCGGCAGCACGAATAAGTTCCACAGGGGTGTAGGAACAAAAATACCCGATCTTTGGCAATGTATGATCTTCAACGGAAAACTCTATCATGGATGCTTCGGCTGAGTCATTTCCGGAACTGGATACTGACACAGGGATATTGGTCTTTAATCGCGCCTTTTCCAGCGCGATCAAAGCCGCCCCAAGCGCCCCGTTGATTTGCGGTTCTTCTGATATCTTGATTTTACAACCGAGATTTTTCTCTAACTCCGTCACAACACCAATATTTTTTGCAACACCGCCGGTCATAACAATCTCTTCTTCCAACCCGACCCGTTTTACCTGAGCTGTGATGCGTTTGGCAATTGAGATATGCAATGCCCTGCAAATATCGGGCGTTTTGTGGTCTGCTCCGATAAGGGACACCACCTCTGATTCCGCAAAGACTGTGCAGAGGCTACTAACGGAAACATTATCCTTTCCGTTCAGCGAAAGCCCCCCCATGTCCTCCAGGTCTATCTCCAGTGTCCTTGCCATAACTTCCAGGAACCGACCAGTTCCGGCAGCGCATTTGTCATTCATCACAAAATCGAGAACGTTTCCATTCGCATCGACTTTAATGACCTTACTATCCTGTCCGCCAATATCAATAATAGTCCTTGCCCTGGGAAAATAATAATTTGCCCCCTTTGCATGACAGGTAATTTCCGTTACAACCTCATTGGCAAACGGTACCTTTATACGCCCATAACCAGTAGCAACAATATAATTGATATCTCGTTCAGACAGCTTATGTTCGGTAAGTATCAGTTGAAAGGTTTTATCCGCAGCCTTTTTACTACTGGCGCCGGTTGGTATAATTATTGAGGAAAGGATTTCCTTCTTCTCATTTATCAGAACTCCATTGGTTGACATAGAACCAATATCGATTCCTATCGTGTACATTCTAAGAAATCTCCTTTGTGTATTATTTTAGCGAGGCATTGCCTCAAAACGGGAAAACACTTGAAACTACAGATGACTATTCAGGTTCTGGCTTAGGTGGTATCAGGCTCATCCAGATATTAAATACAAATAACCCGGCAGAAACTACTTGCAGACCTGCAAAAATTTCTGCAAGTGGATGAATCGGGCGGAAACTCACCAATCCTACAAGGCCGATATTTGCAAGATAGAATTGAAGATTGCCTATTTTTGGGTAGGCAAGCGGTGTTCCTGAAAATCTCGGCAAGATATGGTACCCAACCCCATAAATCATCATCGACATCCATCCAAGCAGGTTGAGATGGACATGACTGAAGAGTAATTGCGCCGGGTAGCTCCTCATAGAAATCATTATCGTGCCAAGGATAGCTGCAATGAAAAAGTAAATCAGGCTTGCACGCACAAAATTTTTAGAAAGTGGACTCATATACTCTAAAACTCCTTAGCTAACAAAGTAAAAATATCAAATAAACCTTTATAAAAACCCTAAAAAATTCAAGATATATTAAAATTATGGATTGTCAAATAAAAAATCATCGTGGTACAACACATACGGTACTTTCTCACGGATACATTTTTCCCGCATTGGGTACTTATTCATGAAACGTATAAACGTATGTGGAGGAATACATGTTTTGCGTCAAGGTGCTCACAAAGGATAAAAACGAAGAGTCTCTGTATCTTTTGATTGCCGTAAAAAAGAAGGATTATAATGCTGCTGCAAGAATATATGCCTATAATAACCCAATTTTTTTTATTCCTTCTTTTCTAAGTTGGATATATACTCTCGCAAATGGTTTAATCTTGTGCCAATCATTGCTGTAGCGCCATAACTTGGCATACCAAACATCCTCCTGCGCATCAATAGGGCAAAATGTCTTTCCAAAAAGTCTAGCAGACCGGTGGGATTAAAACCAGCTTTATGAGCATAGAAAACGCCCGTTGTATCTGCATCTTGTTCGAATTCTTCGAGGTGGCTATTTAATAGCAATAAACTCGCGGCGTCATCAATTCCTTTATCCTGATGGGAAAGGATTTCCATGATCTCATGGTACAATTTTGATGCATGTCTCAGAGATGCATGGGCAACTTCATGGCCGACGATTCCTGCCACCTCATCTTCTGTTTGCGCAAACTTTAATAAGCCGTACGTCAGATATATGTATCCACCGGGAGCGGAAAATGCATTGATCGAAGGGGATTGAAGAATGGTGCACGTGAAGGAAAGTGTATTTCTATCAGATACAGCAGCAACCTTTTGTACAATGTTGTCAACAGCCTCGTTAAATTCCGGATCATCCTCCACGTAAAACTGATATCGTATATAGTCATCGACTTGTTTTCCGAGCGCGGCCTCTTCATCATCGGTCATTTCCGGTGGTGTATCGTTCAGTTGCCAATCGTCATTGGCTCTGCTAACCCCTTCAGTAGCAATGAAAATAATCACAGGAATGATGATAATACATAACACCCTTTGTGGTAATTCCATAGAACAACAGCCCGTAATGAATGATTATTTCAAAATCAATTCTTATAAGAAAGCCGAGTTTATATCACTTTCACATACGTGGCCTGTGGCCCTTTTTCACCCATTTCTTCACCAAAACGCACCTCCATTCCGACCGACAGCTCTTTAAATTTATGGTTCTGCACGCTGTGTTCATGAAAATAGACCTCGCGGCCATCCACTGTGGTAAGAAAACCATAGCCCTTATCTGAAAACAGGGCTTTTATCCGTCCCTGTGGTGATTGCTCATGGTGTTTCACATCGCCACGCTGCCTCCTGGCAAAATCCTCCAGCTTGCGACGCGCATCATGAAAGGCATCTCTTATTGCAATATAGAGGTCTGTGTTTGGATCGAGTTTTACCACCAGTTCTGAACCAGGAACTGTCATGTCGACATGTACGTTGTATA
Organism: Candidatus Brocadia sp.; assembly: GCA_030837935.1. Lineage (GTDB taxonomy): Bacteria > Planctomycetota > Brocadiia > Brocadiales > Brocadiaceae > Brocadia. The sequence goes on along the minus strand of JAUQXU010000474.1, from coordinate 3,683 downwards.
GTGACCTGTTAGGAATTGCCTCTACAGTGACCCTACAGCTCATGATCCTGCTGTAATACTTATCTAAATTCCCGGCATGTTCACGGATATTCGTTTCGATCGGTTCGGTGAGTTCTAAATTGCGAGATGTAATTTGCAAAGGAAGTATCATATTATTTATTCCTCCATAATTCTGCGAATTGGTTATTTTGAGCTGATTCCCCTAAATCAAAAATGGAGCGGGCGAAGGGAATCGAACCCTCATACCCAGCTTGGGAAGCTGGTATTCTGCCACTGAATTACGCCCGCTTTATATTTCTATGGTATGCAAGTTTGACTTTTCCGCAACGTGTCCCTGTATGTTTTGCACTGGGAATGAAGACGAATAATTCATCACAGACGACGATACGTTACATCGTGAACCCTGACAGGTGCCTCTCCGTTCTAATTCCCGCGTTATCCCACAGGTAATCTCTGCCTTACTGGCCTTCCATATGGGTGATATAAGAAAATTGCCGTGCGTGTCGCCTACGAGCCGCTGTACAGTAACATCCGATGGAATACGCTCTAAAAAGTCAGCTGCAATCTGGGTATAGGTATTCATGTCTAATGTCTGTACCTTGTCTTGAAAATACTCTTCAGCCAACGCCGTATTTTTAGCTACATATAAATGATGAAGTTTTATACCCTGTATACCCAACCTTGCAACAGCCCCAGCTGTTTCCATCATGTCCTCTCTCGTTTCACCAGGCAGACCTAAAATAACATGAACGCATATATTGATGCAAGTTTTTTTTGTGCGCTGTATGGCATCCAAAAATATCCTGGAATTATGCCCCCGGTTGATCCGATCTAAAGTCTTGTCGTGTATGGATTGGAGTCCATATTCGATCCAGACGTGATATTTTTTTGTATACCCGTTGATAAGGCTGAGAATATCATCCGTGATGCAATCGGGTCTCGTGCCAATAGAAATTCCTACAACATCCGTGTCATGAAGTGCCTCTTCATAGCAGGATTTTAATGTTTCGACATCGGCGTAGGTATTTGTAAAAGACTGAAAATAAGCGATAAATTTTTCTGCCCCATATCTCTTTTTATGAAATGCCTTGCCCTTTTCAATTTGTTCCTTTATAGGAAGAGACGGTCCTTTGACATTGGGGCTAAAACTTTCATTGATACAATAGGTACAACCACCCACTGCTACACGGCCGTCGCGATTAGGGCAGGTAAAACCAGCATGAAGCGGTATCTTATGCACTTTATAAGAAAAATGTTCCTTCAGGTATTCACTGAATGGGAAAAACCGGTATTTTAAAAGGTATGGTTTTTGTTGAAGTGTCGATGCTCTGTCTTTCATGAAATTACTCTATCACGAATCTGAAGAATTATCAAATACAAATATATGATATCTGGAATTTGTGACAGGGGTTTTAAAATTATAAAGCCTCTTTGGTTCTGGCTTACTAAGGGTATATTAAAAATTACCCGATCAACCATTTCTATTTATACATGGTATTCATATCAGTCTTGTAGAAGCGGTAGGTATTTTTGCCACGCGCCTTGGAAAGGTACATGGCAATGTCTGCCTTTTTGATCAAGTCTTCTGTGGTATCAGCATCAAGTGGATAAAGACTGATGCCAATGCTCGTAGTGGTGTGGATTTCATGGCCTTCGAGTTTGAAGGGTAGGTTTAGTGCATCAATAATTTTCGTTGCGACGATGATCGTGTTCAGTGCATGCACAAGATCAGGGAGGACGATCGTAAATTCATCGCCACCTGTCCGGGCAACCGTATCTCCCTCACGCACACATCGCTTCAGCCTCCCGGCAACCTTCTTAAGCAGTAAATCACCTATCTGGTGCCCCAGCGTGTCATTAATGGTTTTGAAGTGATCCAGGTCAAGGACCATAACAGCCACCATCTTCTCATTACGCTTAGCATGGACCAGTGACACATGCAGACGATCCTGAAATAGATTGCGGTTAGGCAAGTCGGTGAGGGTATCGTGATAGGCCATGTAGGTAATACGAGCTTCCGACTGCTTGCGCGCAATCGCAGTTCCTATAATCTCTGCCGTGATGTGCAACAGGATTATATCTTCTTCATGCCATGTGCCAACAGTAACGACATTATCGAAACCAATGAAGCCGACCAGGTCCTTTTCAGCATATACCGGCAGGATCAATATCGCCTTGATACCCGCTCTCTCAAATTCCTTCCTTTCAGCAGCGGCCTCTGGGGGCATTTTAGAGGCATCGGCAATATGGATTGTACTGCCGTCATGTAAGTTCTCCATCAACCAGGGGAACATTGCAGAGGGGAGATTTTGGAGATGCTGCATTTCGGGGGTAACCCCTTCGCCACACCATTCATGGGTGTTGTCCATAATAGTACCGTTATCACGAAACTGAAAGAGGTACGCCCTCCCCGCTTCACTTAAACGGCCGGCATCGGCCAGTGATTTAGAAACAGCATTATTAAAGTCTGAAAGGGCAACAAATCTTGTGGAAATACTTGCAACGGTCTTTTCAAAGTCTATTCTGCGCTTCAGGGCATCTTCCGATTGTTTTCTCTCGATGAACTGACCGATCTGGCCACCGATAGATGCCATCATCTTGAGTAAGTCTTCATCGGGCGGCTGTATTGCGTGGCTGAAAAATTCGATTATACCAAGTATAGTATTTCCACTCAAAATAGGGAAACCAAAAGCCCCCTGCAATCCCTCTTTAGCAGCAACTGGAGCCCGGGGAAAGTTTGTATCAGAAACAACGCTGGTAATCCAGAGGGGTTTTCTATGAGCGTAAACACTGCCTGGCAACCCGACACCGGGAGAAAAGGCGGTATGTCGCGTAAGTGCTTCAAACTCCGGAACCTTCACTGATGGCTTATGCCAGACTTCGGCACAACGCAGCTCGTTGGTTTTTATGTCCATAGTCCAGAACGCGCCTAAATCCCATTCCAGACTCTCACATATGGATTGAAGAATTTTTGGGATGACTTCTTTACACGTGGCGGACTCTGCTAATACCTGAGTAGTGGCATACAACACGTTTTTACGCCGTTTAATCCGCTTGGACTCAGTGATGTCAGTTAATGTAATAATGCAACCGGCTACTGCGTCCTGTGGATTCAGCAACAGGGAAGCGCTGAGAAGCAGACTGAATATTTTATTATCATTCTCATGAGCGGAGGAGGAATAGTTTAGACTCACCTCAATACCGCGAAAAATTTTGCCACATAAAACGTCAGCAACACGGAAATTCGTGTCAATTTGCCCTTCGCCTTTAAGTCGAACCGGAAAGATGGTTTCAAACGGCTGGAACAACGGGTCTCTGTTACAGATGGCATGGACGGTTTTACTGGCGCGAATGATCAGGCCATGTATATCGCACAGCACAATGGCATCTGTCGATTGATCCAGGACCGAGTGTATCAGGCATTCAGCAGTTACGAACTCTTCATCGTGCTTCCGTTCTGTTTCTTTCGGTTGCACACGAAGCTCTTTATTTTCAACTCCGAGATCCTTCTTTGTTTTATCCCGTTTGTTCATAGTCTATTCTCGTCATTTTCCTCTAATGAAGAGAAATTGAAATCCCTGGCACTACACAGCAGCATTTGCTAAAGACATACAGCATTTAAAAGGCAGATTGACTTAAACTTCAACTATTTTTTCGATCTCTATCCTGATCTCTTCCTCTTC
>JAUQXU010000473.1 GCA_030837935.1 Candidatus Brocadia sp. | reverse complement strand
TTGTCGGGGGCCATCAGGAAAAGAATCGCCGGGGAGGTACGGAAAATGTCCCTTCGATTGTCGGACTTGGTATGGCGTGCGAATTGGCAAAAAAATATATGAGCGAAGAACAGACCCGGGTAAAACAATTAAGGGATAAGGTTGAAGATGAAATACTGAAAAAGGCTCTTGATGTAAGGGTGAATGGACATAAAACGAATCGCCTTCCAAATACTACCAATTTGAGTTTTGAATTTGTGGAGGGAGAGGCTATTCTGTTGCTGCTGAACGAAAGGGGCATTTGTGCCTCGTCAGGTTCTGCCTGTACATCTGGTTCTTTGGAACCATCACATGTATTAAGGGCCATGGGCGTTCCTTTTACTGCAGTACATGGTTCTGTAAGGCTAAGCCTGAGTCGATATAATACCACCGAAGATGTTGATTGTATTATTGAGCATCTTCCACCGATCATCAGAAGGTTAAGAGAAATATCACCTTATGGCAGGGAAATAAAGGCGAAGGAGCAAACCGGCAAGGTATCGGCAAGGATATAACGCTAGCATTATTGAGAAGAGAGGAATTTTCCTTCCTGTTTGACATTTTGATTTTGATGGTAAACGGTAAATAAAAAAATAGGGGCGATCTTTGTGATCGCCCCTAAGACATAATTGATAATTGTATTTACGAATTGAACGTCAAAAACTATTTTTCCTTTGTTTTGATAATAACATATCGTGAAAACTCACCGCGTTTTACTAACACCAGGACGCCTTTTTCTTTATCTGCTTCACTCAATGCCTTCTTGAATTCTGTCACATTACTAATTTTCTTCCGGTTTACTTCCTTAATAAGATCGCCTTCTCGTATTTCTGACATGGCTGCCGGACTTCCAGGTTGAACCTCAGAGACGATTACTCCGCTATCTTCTTCAATACCAAGGCTTTTGGCAAGTTCCTTTGTGAGATTTTGCACGGTCATTCCAAGATCTTTTCCACCGGACGGAGCCGCGCCTGGTCCCCCAGCGAATAAATCAGAGGGTTGTTCTCCGATCTTTACGCTTAATTCTTTCTCTTTGCCATCCCGCAGGACTTTCACTTTTGCTTTTTTGCCGACCTCCGTTTGGGCAACGCTGTTACGGAGGTGATTTACATCCCGGATGGGTTTTCCTTCATATTCAATTACAATGTCACCACGCTCAAAGCCCGCTTCTTTTGCTGGAGAATTGTCCTGAATATCACTTACAAGGACACCTTCTGTAACTGTAACATTAAATGACTTTGCTAAAGCAGGGTCGATATCCTGAATCACAACCCCAAGCCAGCCGCGTGTGACCTTGCCTTTTTCTACAAGGTCTTTCATAATGATTTTAACCATATTGATAGGGATGGCGAATCCAATACCCTGATAACCACCGCTTCTGGTAAATATAGCGGTATTAATGCCAATAATTTCCCCTTTGATATTAACCAGGGGTCCTCCACTATTACCCGGATTGATGGCGGCGTCTGTTTGGATCATATCTTCATACGCTGCAACACCTACATTGGCCCTTCCTGTGGCGCTAATAACACCGATTGAAACTGTTTGTGACAAACCAAACGGGCTTCCAATTGCGATGGCCCATTGTCCAACCCGAATAGTGTCTGAATCGCCCATTTTTGCGGAGGGCAGATTTTTCCCTTCAATTTTTATTACTGCAACATCTGTTTGCGGATCTGTGCCGACGATCTTGCCATCAAATTCTCTTTTATCTCCCAAGGTTACCTTGAGTTCGTCGGCATCTTCTACTACATGGTTGTTTGTTATAATATAACCTTTTTCACTGTCTATGATTATACCCGATCCGAGCCCCTGTATCTTGTATTCACCTTCAGGAAAACGGGGTTTGAAAAATCTGTCAAAAAAATCGTCGCCAAAAAAGTCTCTGAACTGCTGGAATTGATCCTCATCTTGCTCCTGATCTGGTCCGGGTCTTGGTTGAGAATGAAATCGGTCACCGGGCATTTGCCGTTGTTTTTGCTTGCTATGTTTAAAGGTCTTTACGGAAGTGATGGAAACAACAGCCGGTTTAACCTGGTTAACCACAGTTTCAAATACATGTTCAAAGTGCGTGGCTGTATTTAAAGCATCTGCATCGGCATCATTTGTCTGTTTGTTCGCTGCGGAGACTCTCGTTTCCTGGGGCAAACAAATGCTTATTCCAACGCACAGGCCCAAAACAAAAAAAAGACGAAGACACAATCTTTCTACCTTGTGAATCATAATAACCTCCTTCAAAAAAGTTTTAATCAGTAAGTATACCAGCGGATTCTATGCTAGATATAACTTTTTGTCAAATCAAAAGTTGAGTAACACTTCCATAATACTTGCATTCTCTCTTTAGCATTGATAAAATTATGATATTTAGTCTAAGGTTGTTTTGCAGATACCAACCTTATATGTTATGGTAGGGTCTGACTTATTGATGATTATTCTTGCGAGAAGACGAGTCCTGCGCCTTTCTCAACGCATTTAAGTTATTTAGATAGACGCTCTTTATTAACAGGAATCAAAGCGTATTTGTTCCAGGGAAACATCGTGAAAAGGGGAATTATGCATTACAAGAAGATATGCGTATCTGTCATCGCTGTAGTTTTGTGTGTATTTTCATATGTGCACAGAGGCGCCATTGCTTCAGATGTGTATTTTACACCTCAGGAGATCAAAGGGCACATTATACGTGCAATAGAAGGATGTGGTGAGTCTCTGGATATTGCGGTTTTTGACATCACCTCACAGGATATCCTGAATGCCCTGGTTAAGGCACAGAAACGGGGAGTGCATGTCAGAATTGTGGTTGATAGAAAACGTGCTGTAAGGAAAGGGCCGTTGTTGAGCCTTTGCAACGATAAGACGTTTTTCATTAAGATTTTGAAACAAAAAGGACAAATGCACAATAATTTCGCCATCTTTGATTCTAAATTGCTGTCAACCGGGTCGTATTCCTGGAATGAAAATGTTGCTAAATATAGCCGGTATCACACAATTTTTACAGACGAGACAAAATTGGTAGTGAAGTATCAAAGGGAATTCGATCAGCTATTTCAGGAGGGAATGACCACGAGCGGGAAAGAGTATGCGCTTGGTGCAGAAAAAAAAGCCGAAAAGGTTGTACGTGGGCCGTCGGTTGTCACACCAAAAGCTCCAGACACAGGGGGTCAGATTATTGCATCGAACTATGGGGTTGTTATAAAAGAGAATTCGCAAGGCTATATCAATATGAGTTTTGAAGAGTTTAATGATATCTTTGGTGTGGCCAGTGGGTTATCCGAAGAGCAAAAGGAGAGTTTGTGGAGTCGGTGTGGTGGTAAAAAGATCAAGTGGAATGGGAAAGTGACGTATATCGGATGGGGACTGATTACGGGATGGATGATGAGTGTAACCCATGGCGATACCAGCGTCGAGATAAAGTTAAACCCTGCCCATAAGGATCATTTTTCTCGGGTGAAATATGGCAATACGGTGACCTATACCGGAAAGCTTGATTCGCGGGTGACAAAAATATTTCCGTATAAACTCGAAGATGGTGATGTGCTTGAAATTGAGAATACCCTTCCCGGGCCATTGACTGCCAGTGAATTAGCTGAGAGTCCTGATACAATACCTGTCTCCCAGGGGCCAAAAAAAATATTTCTTATAGAATCATTTGATGATCTGAACAATATCTTTGGTAAAGAGAGTAAGTTGTCAGACGCACAAAAAGATATAATGTGGGAAAAATACAAAGGGAAATACGTCAGTTGGATGGGACAGATTGTTTATAAAAATTTAAATGTTGCATCAGGTTTACGAATAGGAATAATGCAAAGGGACAAAGGTGATGTAGAGTTAAAGATCAGTTTGGCAAAAAAGGATAAGGTGTTACAATTTCAGGATGATGAAACGATACTCTATACAGGCAAATTAATAGAAAGATGCGACGGCAGTTCTCCCTATATCTTAGAAGACGGCGATATCGTAACGATAAAAGAATCGACCATGGGGTTACGTGATATGTGATGGTGAGGAGGATATTGCCATATCTGGCTTAAAGTGGAAGGAGGTGGCCAAGGTGAGAAGAATGATGATTATACCAAGTGTTGTTTTTATTACACTTATTAGTTTGCATGGAATATTAATCGCTGCAGAAAGTTATGAAAAGGCCTTGAATGAAGGAAATATCTTCATTCTCAAACAGATGCATAAAGAGGCAATTGATGCCTACGAGAGCGCCATCCTTTTAAAACCGAATGCTCATGAGGCTTGGTACAATAAGGCAGTTGTGCTTGATTACCTGGGCAAATATGTGGAGTCTGTTGAGTCGTTTGAAAAGGCGATTCAATACAAGCCGGATTATTACGAAGCATGGTATATGAAGGGGCGGGCCCTGGATCATGCAGGTAAATATGACGACGCTGTTCGTGCCTTTGATAAGGCACTGGAGATCAAACCTGATTATATTGAAGTCTTGTACAATAAGGGGAATGTATTAGACCACCTGGGAGACATCGATGCCGCTACCAAGACCTATGACCGCATTATCCAGATAAAACCTGATGCGTATGAGGCATGGAATAATAAAGGCCTGGCCCTGGCAAGGATTCCTGCGAGACGAGATGAGGCATTGGAGGCATATGATAAGGCTATAGCAATTAATCCCGCATATTATGAAGCATGGATTAATAAGGGTAATTGTTTTGTTCGGTTACGCAGATACCAGGAGGCCATTCATGCCTATGACAAAGCTATTGAGATAAAACCTACAGAGCACGCCTCGTGGGCTGATAAGGGATTTACCCTTGCTGATCTTGGGAAACATGAGGAAGCCGTGAACGCCTTCAATAAGGCCATTGAACTGAAACCTGATTCATATGCCGCCTGGAATGGGAAAGGGCTTGCACTGGACGCTTTGGGTCGATACCAGGATGCCCTTGTGGCATACGAGAAGACGATTGAGATTCAGCCGGATTCTTATGGGGCATGGACGAATAAAGGGCTCGCCATGTCGCGTCTGGGAAAACATGCAGAGGCGGTTTTGGCCTATGAAAAGGCGTTACAGATACAGCCTGATTCTTACGAAACTATGACGAATAAAGGCGGAGAGCTGTTTCAACTGGGAAGATACGAAGAGGCTATTAAGGCATTTGATAGAGCTATAGAGCTAAGACCGGATTATCCTCAGGTTTGGAATAACAAAGGATGGACCCTCTTGCGATTGGGAAAGTATACGGAGGCCGTAAAGTCTTTTGATAAAGTAGCCCAGATAATTACCGATGAGGAAGCATCGGGTATACCGCGTTTGGCAAAGATTAAATACGAGGCCCTCAGCAACAAAGGGCTTGCGTTGGTACAGCTCCGGAATTATCAGGAGGCCGTTAAGACATTTGACAAGGCAATCAGCATAAAACCAGATGTATTTAGCTTATGGATAAATAAGGGACTTGCTCTCCAGGAATTAAACAAACACCAGGACGCCCTGGATGCCTTTAGCAAGGCAACAACATTGAGTGGCAATGTACACGAGGCCTGGAATTATAAAGGCTACGTGTTTGAAGAAATAGGGAAACGGCGGGAGGCGCTCGATGCATACGACAGGGCAATTCAGGTCAAACCTGACTTTGTTATAGCATTTAACAATAAAGGCCTCTTGCAAGATGCCATGGGAAATCACCTCGAAGCAATTGAGACTTACAACAGGGCATTGGCAATAAAACCCGATTTAGATATAGCATGGTTCAATAAGGCTTGCGCAGAGGCATTACTTTCAAATAAGGAAGGCGCCTTGTCTTCGTTAAAGAAAGCTATTGAACTGAATCAGAGTTTTAAGCGGATAGCAAGAACGAACCCCGATTTTTTGAAAATCAAAGACGATCCGGATTTTATAGATGTGGTAGGGAACTAATATGAAATGAGAATAATTATCTTTTCTGAGGAGGCGCACAGAAAAGGTGGTTCCATATGGGCAGTATAGAAAAACATTACAAGTAAAAAGCCTGATCATAATCCCACTCTGGATGATAAGGCATTTGTGGCACGATCAACCTCATCGGCGAGTTCTTGAAGTTTTATCATGACTATTTTTGCATTTTTGTTTGCCTTTGTAATATAGGGATTCAGTGATAGAATTCCCGTTGTGGTAAGATCATTGCCAAGCGCTGTTTTTATATCTGTCAGATCAATTATGAAAGGTTGATACATAGTCTGGACTTCTTCTGCCAGGTTTGTGATATGATTAAAGGTCTTGCTTAGTTCTCCGCGCCGTTCTTCTCCCTTTGCTCGCAATTCTGAATTTATGACGTTTAATAACTCTTTCTCCCAGGTATCGAAATATTGTCTCCCTTTTGTAGCCATATCTTTGGTATGTTTGCTCATATTGCGCGAGTTTTCTGTTGTACGGTTTAGTTGTTTTACAAAATTTTTATAAGGCTTGTAAAGGTCTCCTTCTTCGGTTTTTGCAAGCTGGTTCAGCGACGCGAGTGTTTCACTTAACTGGTTTAGATTCTTCGACAGTTCTTTGTGGAACTCTTCAATGCTCAATACGGCCTTTTGTTTATTTTTGGGACCAGCTGAAGCACTACCAGAAAAAAAAGATGGAGCACTCCACATAACAAGGAAGAGGGTTGCAAGACCAAACGCATTCCATGTGATGGTTCTTTTTTCCTGTGTATACTTTTTTAACCATTTGCGTATATCTTTCATCATATCCTATGCTCCTGTAAAAAATTATTATGAAGATTTTACCGATTATATGCCCTATTTTTCCATAAAGTATTTACACCATACTATAAAATTTAAATTTTCAAGGTTATCGGCTCTAATAAGCAGCATGCCTTAATCATTTTCTAACCCATACACATGCTCAAAATAAGCCCGTAATATCTCGCCAACGCTCCATGCCTGAGAAATGCAACCGCGGGGAATATGAGGAGAATCACCGTCAAATATCTCAGAAATAGTCCCTAATCCAGCCTCAAACATATGTTCATAAAATGGCAAAAGAAGTCTTTTTATATATTGTATAGTATCCTTTTCTCCTGCATAAGCCTTAGCAAAGGCAGAAATGTACGGGCCTATCAACCATGCCCACACCGTGCCCTGGTGATATGCCCTGTCTCTTTCATAGGGATTTCCACAATAACGACCAATATAGTCTTTGTCTTTCGGGGATAGACTTCGTAAACCACGTGGCGTTAGCAGATGTTCTTTCACAATCTCAACAACCTTTCTCTGCTGCGCCTTTGGTAGCATAGGGTAAGGCAAACTTACCGCAAATATCTGGTTAGGGCGAATGGAGCTATTCCTTATTTCACCATCAATAGAGTCGTAGAGATATTGTCCCTCATCATACCAAAAGACATTGTGAAATGAT
>JAUQXU010000472.1 GCA_030837935.1 Candidatus Brocadia sp. | reverse complement strand
TGAAAATAATATTATTCAGGCACTACATTGAACGTTCCAAAATTTAATATCTAACCATATCAAGGAGTTACGACTTTTTGTTGCCAGATTTTTACCCATTTTTCACCTTTTTTATGACGAATTTGTTGAAGTTGGGTTAACAATGTCTTCCTCATTGAGAATGTCTCTCTTTAAGAATCGATTCTGAAAAAATTCTAAGGGTTCTTCCCCGGACTCAATGTCTCCGGGAATAAAGCCGCCTTTCGTTGCCACGATAAGTTTCTCGCGAATCTCCGGATGTTTTTTCATCAGGTTCCGTACAGCCTTCCCGACAACCCGTTCACTCTTCATTTCTCTGTAGTTTATTGCGGTGTCTATGACATTGCATCCTTGCCCGACTGCCTCGATAATTGCGTCATGATAGAGTGCATCTGTCTTGTCATCCTCTTTGCCCAGGTAGGTGCCGATACCTATAGTGGATGGTTGTGGAGACATTTTATCGTGTAAAGCCGGGCGCTGCTGCATAAACACACTCCTCTCAATTTTTATTCATGTTGTTGTTTTTGCTTCCGTTGCAATGACACAAAATGAATACTTAGTTCGCATATTGAGGGAGTTGCTAAAATGGCTTTTCAGGTTAAGATAGACACGGATAAACAAGTTTGTCCGTGCCAATCGACAACCCCCATAATTAAAATGAAAATTCCCTATGCAATTAAACTAAAAATAATTTATACTCTGATTGGGCGATGATTTTATCACGAAGCCCCTGACACAAGTAGGTAAGGACGGGATAATTTTCCGGATTGGAGAAATCTATATGCTCCCGAAAACAATATTCTGAAACATAGGTATCAATAATCCCGGCAATTTCAGCCATTTTTGCTGATAGGATCGGCTTCTGTTGCTCTGACGACCACGGTAACGCAAATATTGTTCTTATCAAAACCCTCTCTCAACATCAAGACAGAGATTACAACGCGCAAGGGGTCATCGTCCATGTCTATCCGGTCTAAATCCTTCCTTGTCTTATCGAGTTCCTTATCCGGAAGATCGGAATGGATAACAAGGACTTTATTTTCATCATAGGCATGACCATTTTCGTCGGTAAGTATTGAAAAATGCTCAGCCGTTAAATCAGCAACCTTTGTATCTTCACAGAGCACCATCAATACAGGCCTTTTGTTTATTCCCTTCTTTTTAAAATCAGCGGCAAGCTGTTCAAGCTTTTTCCTCCCAATATCAAGTAATACCTTTTGACCTGCTGAAAGACTCTTTATTTCACCCCTTTTATGGCTACCTTCAGGCTCGTATCTCTCAGCCCTGAAATCGAGTTCTTTTAGGGATTCTCCCGCGATAGCCTGTCTTTGCTCAAGGAAAAGCTGTTTGACCAGCATATCCTGCATTGCACTCAGAAGGTCATAATTATAAATAATATGAGGGAAATACTCGCGCTTTTCTGCGCTTCCATAAAAAGGTGTGGCTGAAAAATCTATTTGCAAAAACACGCCTATGTCATTTTTATGGTTCTCTTCTGGTCTATCGTGTAAAACCAACATGAACTGACGCCAGACAAGCTCTTCCCCTGTCGCAGCCTTCTTCCCATGTACGTGATGCGCCTCATCGTTCATTATTACAAGATCAGGGTATTCCGATAAAAAATCGGCTATTATCTCGCCTCGCGGCATCTCTTCAACATCAGCGCCTGTTAATTGATCCCATAAGCTGGAGGCGGTTGACTTAAGCCTGAACTGCTGCCAGTTGGTTATGAAGACAAAGGGACCGTCTGGTGGTGTTGTGTTAGACTTTACATCATCGGGTTCGAGGATGTCTAAATGAAACCTCTCACGCCAGTGCGTTCCATCAGGAATAAACAGAGAACGTTTGTAATCAGAAGTCTCAGGTTTTCTGTTGCCAGTCTTTAAATCTCGTTTTCCCTTAAACGAATCAAGAAGCCTGTTTAATACCTCATGTCCTGGTGTTACAACAAGAAACCGAAACGAATTGTTACCGGGACGTTCGCCATTCAATCGGTTAAAATACTGCCATACAAGAAGCGCCGCCAGTACCCACGTCTTACCAGAACCAGTAGCCATTTTGAGGGCATATTTGGGGAAATGGATTGTCTCTACTTCTTGTTTTAAGGGCAGGTGTTGATGGATGGCCTCCGGAGCTATTCTTTCAAATACTTCCTGAAGGGTTTTTGCCTGAAGGATTTCATGACAATAAACAAGGGTCTCGATAGCTCTTTGCTTGCAGGGATGAAATCTTTCTGTGTCGTCTTCATCCCTCCTGAACCAGTAATTGAAAAGTTCAAGGGTGGTCTGAGTAACGCCGTGCCATCCCTGCTCTACCCATGCCTGAACCTCACCTTCAAGGGCATTTGCAAGATACATTTGAGAAAAGGATTGATTATTCTTTTTGGGCAATTATTACTCCTTCATTTTGTCGCCAGTGTTGGCAGTTCCACGTTCACCTTTGACAATTCCTCCAGGGTAAACTTCTCCTTCAGGTTAAGTATCTCAACCCCAACAACCTTACCTGTTTTGTTATAATCCACAATAACCCCTTTTGCAACCTCTTCACTTTCTTCTATTTTATCCTCACTTAATCTGAAATAAAGTGCGTCGCTTTCAAGATCGACCTTGATCCTCATTTTAACCTCCTGTCAAAATACATCGTTATTACTATAGAGGGGTTCTCCCCTTTTACTACAACCCTTAATACCTTTCCGTCTATCCGCTTGAAAGCATACCATGTGTCGCCCTCACCTTTGTCTTTCCATTCTGGTTTAGCTACAATTTCTTTTATCATTTCTTTTTGGAATCCTCTCTCAACAAGCATATCTTCAGCATGTTTTGTGAAGTTTATGTCTTTCATGATATGTCCATTACCATCCCTGCATCATTTCCAAATATATCAACCACCCTCACGGCAATTGCCCACTTTTTCTTTTCCAATACCTCTTTTGCCTCTGTGGTAACGGTCTTTGCCTTCTTCAGGTAGTCGTAAATATCGGGCGGGATGTCGCGGGAAATGATTTCAACCTTGGACGTATTGCCATGCGCCCCTACAGATTTCATCCTTGATTCCAAAGCCTGATGATAATTATATTCGTAATCCCATCCCAGGATTATTAGTCTTTTGTATCCCCTTCCATTTGGTTTTTGAAAGAAACACCCGATGAATTCTTTGTATTACCGCAAGACCAATGCATTTCCTGAATGACAACACACACCCGTCCCCTTTTTTAGAGGGGAGAGCACGAGCCCCCTCTACCGGCAGGACAAGTGTCCCCGCTTGTCATTATGATGTCAACCGGGGACGGTTGACCTACCTCAGGGGATTTAGGGGGGTGTTCAATACGGGCAAATTCTTTACCCATACTCAGAATGTTAAAATCCGATTTTTACAGAGATTTCACTGTATCGCATCTATACTGTTTCCAATTCTGCCTTTAATGTTTCTGCTGACTGGATACGATTATCGGGGTTTTCCTCCAGCAGTCCTAAGATAATCCTGTTGAGTTTATCCGGAATGGCCTTATTGATTTCTTGTGGGCTGATGTTCGCCGCTTGCCATAATTTTCCCGTTAATACCTGATAAAAGATCAAGCCAACGGAATACAGGTCTGAGGCGGCGTTCATCTTGACTTTTTTCAGCACAGATTTTTCCTCCTCACCGTTGCGCAACATTCGAATCATCTGTTTCTGCTCTGGTGAGGCATATTCCTTGCTCATACCGCAGATAATTTCCCCTGTTTTAATCGTGCATTCGAGATCAATCAGCGTCATCGTGCCCGTGTCAGGGTTTAAAATGAGGTGGCCAGGTTTGATATCGCTATGGATGTATCCTTTGGAATGCATATGTTGCAACGGTAATGTCGCGTTGGAAAAATATTGAATCGCGTGCTCTATTTCACGTTGATCCGGCAATCCTCTTTTCTTGTAATATTCAACGACATCCTCTCCCGCAAAGTGGGTTATAATAAGGTAATTCTGCACGATCACCGATTTGCCTTCCTTATACATGAGCGCATTTCCCTCTTTATGCCGGACCGGGATTTGAGGGTGTGAAAAGAGGGGTAGTATCTTATATTCTCGTGCATAATTGTTGCCAGGGGAGTATTTCATGCCCCACTGGTTTTCTTTAAACTCAGGATTACAGAGGATGGCATAATTTGCCCGATGTCCGGGCGCTATCTTGAATTCTTTAAAATGGTACTTGTCGATTGAATACATGTTTGACTCCCTCGTTGGCAACGATTAGGCACGGACAATCGAGTTTGTCCATCCCACCCTTTACTATATGAAAGTCTCTGCAGTACGTTAGAAACAAACTGGTTTAAGTGATGAAAATTATTTCCCCGTTATGTCCCGAAATATACCAAGGATTTTGATCGGATTGCCGCTCCCGTCACGAACAAGATTGCAGGTGCTTTCACAGATGAAGCGCTCTCCATCTATTCTCTTGCAAAAGGAGATAAAGTCTCTCCGCGTCCCATCCTTTTCCAACGTCTCAAGTAATTCCTTTCGATCAGATGGATTTACATAGATATCCTTTACCCGTGTTCCAATCACCTCTTCTGGTGAACGGTAACCGAGCATTTCTGCCCCTGCCTGATTGATCCATGTAAACACCCCATCTTCAGTGGGTTCGCATTGATAGATTCCCTCTTTTAACGATTTCAACAACTGTCTAAGATGGAGTTCTGATTCCTGTAACTCCATCTCCAATCTCTTGCGTTCAGTAATGTCCCGGAATATTCCATCTATACGGATCGGGTTTCCCCTTTCATCGGTAACCAGATTGGATGTCCGTTCCATGTAAAAAAGTTCTCCATTTCTTCTCTTGCATAATGATGTAAAACTCTTCCATGTTCCTTCTTTGGTCAGTTTCTCGACGACCTTTCGGCGGTCATCTGGGTTTACATAAACATCCTTTACCTTCGTCCCAACCACTTCTTCCGGGGACTTGTAGCCAAGGACTTCCGCACCTGCCTGGTTTATACTGATAAACACGCCATCTTCTGTTGCTTCAGATTGGTATACCCCTTCCTTTACCGAGTTAAACAATTCCCGGTATCGCTTCTCAGAATCCGCTATTTGTCTGGTTTTCTCATCCAGAGATTTCGCCATGGCATTAAAGGAGTTTGCTAATATTCCGATCTCATCTTCTCTCTGTATGTCCACCCTTTGTGTTAAGTCTCCTGCGGCAATTTTTTTTGTCACTTCGGTCAGTTTCATGATTGGTGTCGATGTCTTTTTGCCAATAAAATATGCTATGATCACGATAGGAAAAGCAAGCATGAGCAACACTGAACTAACAAGGTAATTGAGATGGTACGCAGGTCCATAACCTTCGTCCCTGTCAATTTCTGCTATAACACCCCAATTAAACTCCGGTAACCAGCGCCATACGCCTAATACCGCTATCCCCCGGTAATCATTGTAACCTTTTGCATCAAACCCATTATTGCCGGTAACACACTGTTTGACGCCGGTGGTTAATTCGCCAGTTTCCCGATTAACTAACTTCAATTCCAAAGCACACCTTCTTTTTATCAACCCCATGTCTTTTAAATCCCGAGCAAACCTTGATTCTGTTAACATATATCCGTCTTTGTTTACCAGATACGTTTCACCTGTCTTTCCTAATTTCAGGCTGAGCATCAGGTCGTTCAGCGCCTTCACATCAACCCGAATGGCAACGATACCCACGACGACACCATTCCTGTCTCGTAATGGTGTTGAAACAAACATTGTAGGCATGCCCGGTTCTTTCTCCCCAAATTCATTTGTTAGTGGTATCTCTGATGGAATGACACCTGATACAAAGGTGTGTCCTTGTACTGCCCGTTTGAAGAAATCCATGTGTGAAATGTCATTTCCCACGCCTTCTTCTGCTGTTGCAACAGTTATCAATCCTTTGCTATTACTTATTAAAATACCCTTGTAACCATACTTGTTTTTTACGACCTCTAGGTAATGAACAATATCGGGATAATCTGCGTCTTCCTTTGTGATCTTTGCGTAGGTGATCATAAAGGGGTTCTCTGCGATTACACCAACATTCTTTATTCTCTCATACATCCAATGAGTCACTAATTCTGCCTGCTTGTGCCCAATACCATCAAGGTTGCGTATAATCTCATCCTGGAGATCGGCCTGTACTTTTGGATATGCTATAATTCGCAATAAAACGAACGGAAGCAGCGTAAATACAATGAGTAAAAAAATGAACCGGCTTTTAATCGAGATGTACATTTCTTCTCCTTAATTAAGCAACATTTACGCAAGCTAGTATACCGATAGACTTACGGAGAGTAAATCAAAAATAATTTTTCGCTTGCTTTTAAAGAGGATTATTAATTATTATCATAAAACACTTATCAGGAAAAAATATCAAGCGTTTGTATATACAACATGCATAAAATAATGTTTCTAAAAAAAGGCCTTCAGGGTATTTTGACGATATGGTTTCTTCTATGCATAGTACCAGGCGATTGTTTTTTGTTGGGGTGTGAAGAAAGAGATTTGCTGCATTGCGCAGAAAAGGAATTAGTTGTTTTATCTCATAATGATGCTGATTCTCACATCCCGACGGGTGATCAGCATTGCTCACATTGTTGTGTACTGTGTGCCCACAATTTTGTCATGGGTTTACTGCAAAACTCCTCACTATTTCTCAGCAGTTCATCCAGTTTGTTTAAAAACCTTCATTTTAATCATTCCAAAAGCATTTTCCAGACGATCATTTATCATCCACCGCGCTTAGCCGCGTAATCCATTCTCTGAATTTTACCATCTCACAACGCCGTAATAGTTTACCACCGGAAAGACACGGAATATCCGTGAAATAATTGATAAGGTCGGGTAACTGCAGCCTGAAACTTGCACAACTCTTCGACTCGCTCAGGGCAATTCTCAATATTGCAGCTACCGGTGCGATTTCCTGATTGTATCAGGAAATTTCATTTTATGGGAGAGAGTTTTAGTGCGGCATGGACAAACTCGCAGACTGGGTCAAATGAACAACCTTGCTATATTTCAAGATTTTCTTCCCCACTTCAATGGTTGAAAAGCAGTAGACTTAGAATAAAATGGACAAATTGTAAGGTTTGCTCCCCACTTTTAAAACAATAGGGTTCATTTGACCCAGTCTGTCGGCTTGTCCGTGTTTAACGTAAATACACATATTTTATAATGACACAAATTATTCCCCTCTTGGGAGAGGTTAGGGGTGGGTACCTTGGTCGTGAAATCCCAGTGAATATCTCGTGAATTACCGACTTACCCACCCCTAAATCCCCTCCCTGGAGGGGACTAAGGGGTGGGTTCCCTCTCAGAGGGGACTTTCTAACTTGAAAAATCCGTGTAAGCTATCATACATCGCTTGGTTTATCACGAAAGGTTTTCTTATGGATATGCATGTTGGTTTTAAACCTCGTCTTCAAAGATACAGATTCAGTTTTGTCATTATTGTTTGCGTATCTGTTTATTTACCGTGTTTTTGGTCAATAGTCACCGGGAAGGATTTCTCTGTCAAAGCAGAGGACAAGAATTATCAATTATCAAACAAAAAAATGTCGCTCGATGAAGCCATTCGTACTGCCATCGAAAAAAACCCACAGCTGCAGTCGACAATGGACCAGGTAGATGCTGCCGTAGGCGCATTAAGACAGTCAAAGTTGTACCCGAATCCTGTTCTGGAACTCCTGGCAGAAGAAATTCCCAGTAATGAGATTGGGCTGAATCAAAGCCAAAACCTTGTTGCGATAACCCAGCCGATTATTACAGGCGGCAAGAGGGGACTGGGAATAAAGGTCAGCGAAAAAGCGAAAGAAAAAAACGAGTTCGAACGCGATGCAGTTTTATTACATATTATGGCCGACACAAAAAAAGCATTTTATAAAGCAGTCGCAGATCAAGAAGGCCTGACGATCGCAAAGAAGGTAGAAGAAATTGCAAAAGTCATTTATGAGAGTGAGAAACTCAGGTTTGATGCAGGCGAGGTGGCTATCACAAATGTCCTCAGGGCTGAAGTTGAATTGTCAAAAGCAAGAAACCTCGTTTCTCATGCGGAAGGCAATCTTCAAAATTCTATAAAGGAGTTACAAACGGTAATGGGCATTCCGGAGGAAATTATCGATGGTGTGACCGGAAAGCTTTTATCAAGACCCGTTGAGTTGTTACTTCCTGAGCTGGAACTCACGATGACGAATAATCAACCATTCCTCAAGGCATCAAAGAAGGGTATCGAAATAGCGGAAACACAGTTATCGCTGGAAAAAAGACAGGTTATACCTGATATCAATGTATCGGCAGGCTATAAACGACTTGCATTGGAAAATATAGACACCGTCCAGTTGGGTGTTGAGATACCGGCCCCCTTTTTTAATCGTAACCAGGGCAACATCCAGAAAGGTAAGGCACTTTCAAAAAAGGCGAAGAATGAGAACCTGTCGGTTTACAATGATCTGCTATTTCAGTTAAAGAGGGATTTCAATTCATACAATGTTGAACGAAAACGTGTTGCTGAATACAGGGATAACATTTTACCAAAGGCGGAAGAATCCCTTAAGTTAATCACAAAAGGATACAAAGAAGGTGAGTTTGATTATATAGAGCTGCTGGATGCACAGAGAACGTGGGCAGAAACAAGGATTTCCTATATAGAATCCTTAAAAAGTTTAAATCTGATAATTGCAGACATTGAAAGACTGGCGGTAACGAAAATAAGGGAGCAATAAGGGTGATAAGAAGACATTTTAAATCAGGCTGCCTCTGGCAGCAACTTTAAAAAACATTCAAACCCCCCCTCTGGAAAGAGGGGTTGGGGGTATATAAAGCTTATTATCACACACCCCTTAGTCCCCTCTTTTTAGAGGGGAAACTAACTACCCGTTTAAGATTCCTATACGGTTAATTAGGCGTTCAGCACCTTGTATTTTTCCACCCCTTTTGTCTCCCCACGTTTACGGGGGGGATTATGGGGGGTGTTGAAATTCCTATACAATTCAATTACTCAAGAGGGAAAAAGAAACGTATGATTTATTTACAATCATGTAAAATCCGAATGATCAATTTCACGATTATTCTTTTATGTATGGGAATCCTTCTCATAGCGAATGTTGCAGCACATCAAGGTTGTCAGGATACACACAAAGGTGAAATATGTCCTGAACATGGTGTTCCGGAAAGCGAATGTTCTTTGTGTAATCCTGCTATTAAAAACAGCAGTTATGAAGAATTATTAAAAAAGCAATGTGAGCACAATATCTCCATTATCAAGTGTGATGGATGCCGCCATGAGGTTGGGGCCGTCAAGGTCGATGAGACGATAATAGGGGAGATTATTACCATAAAAAATGTCGAGTTGTTTGACATGGATGTAGCTCATAAGGCGACAGGTGAGGTAGGAGCAAACCGGGACCGCTTTGTTATCGTTTCCCCAAGGGTATCCGGGGTCGTTAAGGAGTTGTTTGTGGACTGGGGGGATCATGTGAAGAAAGGACAGAAGCTGGCTGTATTGGATAGTATAGAACTGGGGGAGGTTCGGGCCAATTATAGGAAGGCGATGGCAATGGTGAGGATGGCAAAAAAAAACTATTCCAGGGAAAAAAATCTCTATAAACAAAAGATTTCTTCCACAAAACATTTTCTGGAAGCTGAAAACGCTTACGAACAGGCACAGATAGAGTTAAAAGCGCTAAAAGAGAAGTTGATACTCATGGGTCAGCAGGAGGGTGACATCCAGGATATAACAGAGGACCAGGTGTCCTCCCTGTTTATCCTTTCAGCCCCTTTTGATGGTGTGGTTATTGAAAAAAATATAGCAATTGGTGAACTCAAGGATGCCTTTACCCCTATTGTCACCATTTCTGACCTCACAAATCTGTGGGTATGGTTTGATATCTACGAAAAAGATATCCCCATAGTCAAGCCAGGAAATAAGGTAATGATATCAGTTGCCTCCTATCCGGACGAACAATTTGAGGGGCTTGTTACGTATATTGGAGCTACCGTTGATGAAAAGACACGTACCGTGAAGGTTCGGGCAGGGGTCGATAATCGTCATGAAAAATTGAAACCTGGTATGTTTGCCAAGGTATTGCTTCTGCATCAAGCAGAGACAACGAATAACTCGCCCGTAGTACCTGAGGAAACCATTCAGACAGAGGGACAAAAACACTTTGTTTTTATACCGCTCGATGGGGGATATTTCCTAAGAAGGGATGTAACCCTGGGAGCGCGAGTGGGTGGCCATGTAAGGGTCATTCGTGGCTTAAACAAGAATGACCGTGTGGTTATCAAGGGTGGCTTCCTCCTCAAGTCTGAGATTATGAAGGAAAAGTTTGGCGAGGGGTGCGCACACTAACTGTATGATCAATAAACTTATTGCATACGGATTAAAACAAGGTTTTCTGGTCATTGTTGTGATATGCACCATCATAGGGCTGGGTTTATACTACATTGTAAGCTTACCTATCGATGCCGTTCCCGATGTTACAACAAACCAGGTGCAGATCAATACCGAAGTGCAGGGACTCGGTCCTGTTGAAGTGGAAAAACTTATCACATTTCCTATAGAGTTTTCCATGAGTGGATTACCTAACGTGGTCGAGACACGTTCCCTTTCAAAATCAGGACTTTCACAGGTTACGGTAGTCTTTGATGACAATGTAAACATCTATTTTGCCCGTCAATTGGTCTTGGAGCGTTTACAAACAGCAAAAGATCAACTACCGCAGGTTTTCAAGGCGCAACCTGTAATGAGCCCGATTAGCACGGGTTTGGGTGAGATCTATCAATACGTGATTACTGGTGAAGGGAAAGATACCATGGAACTGAGGACCATCCAGGACTGGCTGATCAGGCCCAGACTACTGACCACGCCAGGTGTTATTGAGGTCAACAGTTTCGGTGGCTTTGTAAAGCAGTATCAGGTGCTGGTGGATCCCCAAAAGCTTGTTACCTATGATATTACCCTCCGGCAGCTCTTCGACGCCCTGGCTGCCAATAATGCCAATGCTGGCGGACAATATATAGAACATGCCTCTGAACAGTATCTCATACGGGGGATAGGTCTTATCACTGCCATACAAGATATTGAAAATATCATTGTCCATGCGACGGCAGAGGGTACCCCTATTTATGTAAAAAATCTTGCTGACGTAGCGGTGGGTCCGGAAGTTCGTTATGGAGCAGTTACTCAGGATGGTAAAGGTGAAGTTGTCACTGGTATTGTCATGATGCTCAAGGGTGAAAATAGTCGGGCAGTGATAGAGAATGTAAAACAGAAGGTTGAAGAGATCAGGCAAAACCTGCCAAAAGGTGTTGATATCATACCGTTTTATGATCGGGCTGTCCTGGTCAATGATGTTATTCATACCGTTATTAGCAACGTCATTTTCGGCATTATCCTGATAATAATAGTTCTTACTTTAACGGTAGGAAACTGGCGCGTATCACTCCTCATTTCTTTCTCCGTTCCTTTAACGGTCGTTTTAAACTTTTCAGGCATGTATCACCTGGGGATTGCAGCTACGGTCATGAGTATAGGTTCCCTGGGCTTTGGCAATATTACTGATGGCTCCGATTGTACCGTTGAAAATATCGTTCAACGTCTTACCCTCAGAAAAGGTAATACTGGTTACAGGGAAACGATATTGCTTGCATCTCAGGAGGTGGGGCGTCCTATCTTCTTCGCCGTGGGAATTATCATTATCATCTATTTACCACTCTTGACCTTACAGGGTGTTGAAGGCAAGATGTTCAAGCCTGTAGCCCTTACGGTCAGTCTTGCCATGCTGAGTTCCCTTTTTGTTGCCCTGGTCATTATGCCCACCCTGTGCTCCCTTATTTTTAAAAAAGGGGTAAAGACAAAGGTGCGTACCGAGGAAGCGGATAATCGTATAATGTTGTTCCTGAAGAGCCAGTACAGGCCGTTGTTACAAAAGATTGTATTCCATCCCAGGGTCACCTTAATTATTGCAGCCTCGTGCTTTCTTTTAAGCCTTGTCCTTATTCCCTTTTTAGGTTCTGAATTTATGCCCGAATTGGATGAAGGCGCCATAGCAATCAATGTGCGGCGCCTGCCCAGCGTCTCTTTAAAGGAGTCGGTAGAACTCTCTACCCTTATAGAAAAGACCCTTATGAAATACCAGGAGGTGGAGACGGTTATATCAAAAACGGGGCGGGCTGAGATTGCCACAGACCCCATGGGACAGGAGATCAGTGATGTGTTTGTGATGTTAAAACCAAAAAAGACGTGGCAGACGGCCAGTACCAAGGAGGGCCTCGTTGCCCGGATGGAAGAGGATTTGGAAAAGATTCCAGGCATGCAGTATAGTTTTTCACAGCCTATTGAGCTCAGGGTCAGTGAGTTGATAGCCGGTGTTCGTTCTGATGTCGCCATCAAGCTTTTTGGCGAGGATTATGAGATATTAAAGTCAAAGGCAGAGGAGATCGAACGGGTTATCGCTCCTATCCGGGGTGCTGAGGATGTGAAAGGAGAACAAGTGGCAGGATTGCCGGTGGTACAGATAAAGATTGACCGTGGCGCCATTGCCCGTTACGGAATCAACGTGTCGGATATACAAGATGTTATCACAACGGCCATTGGCGGCAAGGCTGCATCGCAGGTGCTGGAAGAGCAGATGCGATTCGACCTCTTAGTCCGGTTTCCCGAGGAGGCACGGAACAACATAGAGGAAATCAAAAATATCCTGATTAGCGCTCCTGGAGGTGTGCGTGTGCCGCTCACCCAACTGTCGGATATTTTTGTTGAAGAGGGGCATGCCCAGGTCAACCGTGAAAATGGATACCGTCGTATTGTGGTGGAATGTAATGTCCGGGACAGGGACATTGGCAGCTTTGTGGCAGAGGCGCAAAAGAAGATACGGGAAGAAGTGGACATCCCTGCAGGATATTATCTGGATTGGGGTGGCCAGTTCGAGAATATGCAGCGGGCGAGGAATCGGCTGGCAATCGTTATTCCCATTTCCATGGGATTAATTTTCATCCTTCTTTACATGAGTTTCCGTTCCTTTAAAAATGCCGTCCTTATATACATAAATGTTCCTTTTGCGGCTACAGGAGGGATTGTGGCTCTATTCTTAAGGGATATGCCTCTGAGTGTCTCAGCCGGGGTAGGATTTATTTCGCTTTTTGGATTATGCGTGTTAAATGGCACAGTTATGGTATCGTCTATTAATGAATATCTTCAAACAGGAAAAGAGACAAGGGACACGATTATAGAAGCAGCAACAACGCGTCTGAGACCTGTAGCGATAACCGTTATAACAGATATTATTGGGTTATTGCCTATGACCATATCAACGG
>JAUQXU010000471.1 GCA_030837935.1 Candidatus Brocadia sp. | reverse complement strand
TACCACTTAAGGATTATGAGGAACTCCTTGAAGATATCCACGATTTGGCAGTTATTGCTGAACGA
Organism: Candidatus Brocadia sp.; assembly: GCA_030837935.1. Lineage (GTDB taxonomy): Bacteria > Planctomycetota > Brocadiia > Brocadiales > Brocadiaceae > Brocadia. The sequence continues at coordinate 19,666 of JAUQXU010000471.1, read as the reverse complement.
AAGGATGAGCCAACCATGAGTTTTGATGAATTGAAAAAAAGGTTGAAGGCTGATGGGCTCATTTAAAATAGACTGGAAAAGTTCATCTGAACATGATCTCAAGAAAATTACCAAACAATACATTCCCAAAATCATCAATGCAATTGAATCTCTCGCTGACAACCCTTTTCCAGTTCAGTCAAAAAAACTTAAAGACTCTGAATCAAGTTATCGCCTGCGAATTGGAGATTACCGAGTAATTTATCAAATTAACTCTCAAAGCAAAGTTATAACTATCTATCATATTCGTCATAGAAAAGATGCTTACAAAAGGTAAGAGTTTCAGCAATCAAAAGGAACTGACATTCCTTGTAAAATCCTCATTTTATAAGATAATAAGGTGAAAGAGACAATTTTAAAAAATAAAAAATAATAAAGGAGGACACCTTGAATAACGAAAACATATTTTTGAAATATGATGAAATCCATGATATCTTCAAAAAACCATCTTAAAATCGAATCAACAGTTATGTCTATCGATAGTTTGTTTGGTAGTGCGCGACGAAGGAACAAGATAAATTTTGCACCCTATTATCAAAGAAATTACGTATGGGATGATGATAAAGCCTCATATTTCATCGAGAGCATCTTATTAGGCACAGAAATTCCGCCTTTAGTTTTCTTTGATACGGGGTCAATTATTGAAGTAATAGATGGCAGACAGAGGTTTGAAACAATAAAGAAATTTATCGACAACGACTTCTCCTTGACTTCTGGTGGATTGTTTTTCCTAAAACATCTTGCCAAGAAACGTTTCACCGATTTAGAAATGCACATTCAAGACCTAGTCTGGGACACAAAACTTCGCATGATAGAATTTACTATAGTAAATGAACCTCGGCTTGATGAACGTCGTGAAGATATGATAAAGAAGGAGATATTTAGACGCTATAATTCTGGAATAACACCACTCCGTACAGCTGAAATTGAAAAGGCAATTTATCTGGCAGACAATCCTACTTCTCATTTCAAAACCGAGTTTAAGGAAAATCGCCAGAACTATATGACAGTATTAGACCTTTTCTTTTCAGCAAAAGATGTAGAGTTGGCAGAGAAAGATATAACTTTAGAAAAAGTGCTCCAAAAAGTAAGATTTTTATTGATTGCTCAAGAAATGCCCATAATTTCATCTCGGAATAAGCAAACACTAGCAAAGTTTTACGACTATTTTGCTGACAACGTTGAAAACCTCAATGAGCTTTATTTAGCTTTTATGAAAAGAGTGGATATCCTTAATACCATTAGATTAAGCTGTGTCAAAAATGAAATCTCAACGACAAGACTTGTTAGCGAATTCTATCTGTAATAGGCTATATTGGGGAGGAATTCATCGATGAAAACGGTAAAAGGTCAAAATCCGAGAAGAATAACTTTTCCCTGTCCAAATTAACAATCCTGAATGAACTCAATGGTAAACGGTTTCACGATCTTACTGAAAATCTAAAAGAAAAGATACTCGATTTCAAAATGTCGCTTGTTACAATCGACCAAAAGCTTAACTCACACTTCAATCCCATAGACCTTTTTATACGCTTAAACAATAAACCATTTCCAATAAAAGAAAATTCCTTCGAAATGTGGAATTCATATATAGATAAAGAGATAATCGAAGAAATCAAGAAAAACGTTGAAAAGTATGGTAGTTGGTTCTACTTACGTCAGAATGGTATACGCATGGAGAATGAGGAATTATATACATCTTTAGCCTATCTCGAGTATAAGCATCCAGTGAGTGTCAGCGATGAAAATGATCCTTTAAAGCACTTGGATTTCTACCACAAAAGTACAGGTATTATTGCCCGAATAAAATCAAAGAATGACATAACCAAGGTTTTAGCAACAGCAAGTACAAAGCCAGAAGTAAGATCAGATTTTTTAAAGAGTATAAAAGTCACCGAATCTTTTATAAAGAAACTTCGAATCATTCTTATCGATCAAGACCTTGAGGATGAAACGGCATACCTTTGTGATGAACTTGACAATATCATTGATGTTAAAGATGAAAGATATTTTCGTAGGAAATTGCAGGATTTTTATCTTTTGTGGTTCATTTTACATGGTTTAAACCAAGAGTTGGTTATTGCGAAAAGAACCGATTTAAAAAAAGGATCTTCGTGATCTTATTACTTTTATTAAAACTGTACCAACTGAAAGTGAAGAAAAAACTGCACTTAAACAGTTCTATGATAAACTAGATGTTTTTCAGGAAAAGTACTCTGTTGATAAGAGAAGAATTGTCTTATCACAATCAGAAAAGGAAGAACTGATAAGGAAACAAAACAATAAATGTCCCATTTGTGGTGGTCCGCTTTTTATAGGTGACGACATAGAGGTAGATCACAAGAAAGCAATAAGCACAGGTGGGAGAGATGCTTTTTTGAATCTTCAGATTACCCATAGGTTTTGTAATAGAAAAAAGGCAACAGGCAAAAAGAAATAAAGTACAGGCAGGAATAAAAATGATCGAATTAGACTGCTCATTAGTAATTGAAGCTATGGAGGAACCTGACTACTTTGGGTTTTTATTCTTCAGATTTAGAAGGTTTTACAGACATAGGACATTCTATAGAGGATTGCATTCATAAAGCAAAATGGGGAATGAGAGAGCATATTAATCTACTAAAAGAGGAGGGATTGCCCATTCCTTCGAAAAATCTGAATCCAAAAAATATTATCCAAAATGAAGAACCAACTACCACCTCTCTATAAAGTCCTTTCCATTGCCGGTTCTGATTCAGGGGGTGGCGCTGGGATACAGGCGGATATTAAGACAATTACGGCCCTCGGTGGATATGCAACAACGGCCATTACCGCGCTGACCGCACAAAATACCCTGGGTGTCCATTCCATCTTTGAGGTAACGGCTTCCTTTGTCGGCCAGCAAATAGATGCAGTGATGACGGATATCGGCACGGATGCCGTTAAAACGGGGATGCTGCTGTGCAGGGATATCGTGGATGTAGTGAGTTTGAAAATTAAAGAATACCATATAAAACGTGTTGTTGTAGACCCGGTCATGTTGTCCAAGAATGGAAGGAGGTTGTTGTCGACCGATGCCATCCAGGCCCTCACCGCTCATCTATTTCCTCTGTCTTTTATCGTCACGCCGAATATTCCGGAAGCAGAGTATATCACCGGGTTGAAGATACAAAATTTATCCGATGCAGAAGAAGCCGCTAAATTCATCTATCAATTAGGTACTTCCCATGTGCTTATAAAGGGTGGACATGCAGAGAGCGCCTGGGATATAAAAAATAAAGACACGGTGATTGATGTATTATATGATGGAACATCCTTTGAGTATATTGAGGGTGAATACATACCAACAAAGAATACCCATGGCACGGGTTGTACTTATGCATCAGCGATAGCTACCTATTTAGCAAAGGGAACCCGTCCAAGAGAGGCCGTTGTTCAGGCAAAGAGATTTATTACCGCATCGATTCGGCGGTCGTTTGGTCTTGGTAAAGGGTACGGAACTTTGGATCAATTTGGGGTGGTACAATTCCCTTGAATTGCTTGGGGCTTATTGATATACTTTTGATATTATTCTATAAAGTTTTTAAACTGCCTGGGTAATCCTTCTCCGTATCTCTTCAATAGATATTTATTGCAATATTGAGGGTGTACTACTATGCAGCAAATTGCCGCGTTGGAATCCAGCGTATTGGTATTAAACAAATTCTTCATGGCACTCCATGTGATCTCAGCAAGGAGGGCTTTTGTTTTATTGTGCAAGGAAGCCGCAGAGGTCATATCTGTAGATGATGGGAAATTTAATTCCTATAATTTTGATACGTGGAAGGATGTCTCGCTTTACAGGGCCAAATCAGGTTTGCCTGATGAGGACAGAGCGTCTTGGATTAGAACCGTTTCTTTTGAAATTGAAGCGCCCAAGATTATCCGCCTTTTATTCTATGATAAGCACCCGCAATCCAACGTAAAATTCAATCGGCGGAACATTTTTGCTCGCGATGAAAACAAATGCCAATACTGCGGACAACGGTTTCCAACGTCTGAGCTGAGCTTAGACCATATTGTACCAAAAGCGTATAAAGGGAGAACCACCTGGACAAACATTGTGTGCGCTTGTACGGAATGCAATAAATGGAAAGGGGGAAGAACCCCTGAAGAGGCAGGAATGAAGTTAATTCGTAAACCAGTTAAACCAAAGCATAGCCCAATCTTAAGCCTAAAACTTCGCTCGGATAGATATCGGTCGTGGAAGCAATTTTTAGATGAGGCATATTGGTCTGTTCCTTTAAAGTAGAATTCGTTCCCGACAGGTTCTGGGATCTAAAAAATTTTCCTTTTTGTCTGATTAGCTATACGTATTTTTAGGGAATATTATTTAAAAGTCTTGGAAGAGGGGCATTCACCTATATGCTCCAAAGCGATACTGAAAGTACTTTATCCTCTTTCAAAAGTATACGGGTTTGTAGTTAAAACTCGTATTTTTATTTATAAAAGAGGTATTTTGAAAAGTGTTTGTCTGCCTGTTCCCGTAATCAGTGTGGGGAATATCACGGTGGGGGGAACTGGCAAGACACCGATAGTGGAATACATCTCGAGGTATTTGCAAAAGAAGGGAAAGAGGGTTGCAATCCTCAGCAGGGGTTATGCAGCCACCATAAAACAAGAACATAGTTCTTGCGTTAAACATGTCTGCAATGATGAATATCTCTTGTTTCAGGAAAATATCCCGGATATACCCAATTTATTAGATAAAGACAGGGTTAAAAGCGGATTCGAGGCAATCAGCCATTTTCAGGCTGAATATTTATTGCTGGACGATGGATTTCAGCACCTTCGCCTGGCAAGGAATCTGGATATTGTAACCATTGATGCACTGAATCCGTTCGGATACGAACATATAGTTCCACGGGGAATGTTGCGTGAGCCTTTGGAATCACTAAAACGGGCCGATATGATTATGCTAACGCACGCAGATCAATGCAACCAGGATAAAATTGCGGCTACGATCAACCGGTTGCGCGAGATTGCAGGGCAAATCCCTATCGTGGAAACGGTTCACAAACCCATTTGCTTAGAATCTTCAAAGAGCAATGAGACAATGGATATTACCTGGCTACAGGGTAAAAAGGTCTTTGCGTTTTGTGCCATAGGCAATCCTGTATCATTCAGAAAGAGCATTGAAAGTTTAGGGGGTGAGTTGCTTGGTTTTCGTGTGTTTCCTGACCATCATGTATATACCCCATCTGAGTTGAAAACATTGAACGCAGAGGCACAGAGGGTCAGGCCAGATGCAATAATTATTACACAAAAAGATAAGGTAAAAATGAAAAACGACCACGTTTTCTTTAACTTTTCATTGTGGACATTGAAGATGGAAATTTGTATTGTAAAAGGTTATGAAATTTTTGAAAATAAGATCAATGCCATTCTAAATTGAAAGGAGAAACACAATGGCCCATAAAATCACGGACGATTGTATAAATTGTGGCGCATGCGAGAGTGAATGCCCTGTCAATGCTATATCCGAGTCTGGAGATGTGAGGATAATTAACGCGGAAACCTGTACTGATTGTGGCAATTGCGTGGCTGTATGTCCTGTTGAGGCAATTCTTGCCCCATAGGGATATTCCTTCAAGGAAGAAAATGGAATGGCACGACAACGTGAGGATGAGACTAATTTTTTTAAACCGTTAGACCTCAGCAGCGTTAAGACGTATTCAATAAAGGAACGAAAGAATCTCTCAAATATCAATTTGTTTGCCAAACCTGTCTTGCCTGCGGATGGAATACATGCCTTTTTCGAATCCCTACCAGATGTCCTGGCTTCGGCTCATTTACGAAAGGTAATTGATGCAATCGTTCTGGCATACCGGAACAAACATCCTGTGGTCATGGCCCTTGGTGCGCATGTCATAAAGTGCGGCTTGTCGCCGTTAATAATAGACCTCATGAACCGCCGCATAATAACTGCCCTCGCCATGAATGGCGCTGCAGCAATTCATGATTATGAAGTTTCGCTCATCGGAGCAACCTCTGAGGATGTAGCAAGCAGTTTAAAAGACGGCAGTTTTGGCATGGCAAAGGAAACAGCTGCGGCGTTTCAGGCCGCCTCCTCTCAGGGAATGAAAGAGGGCAGGGGTCTTGGACGGGCGTTGGGAGATAAGATTATTGAAGAAAAAAATACATACAACCACCTGAGCCTGCTGGCTTGTGCTGCAAAGCTGAATATACCAACCACGGTTCACGTTGCATTAGGGACGGATACGATACATATGCATCCGAATATTTCAGGAAAGGATTTGGGGGAATCAAGCCACATCGATTTTAAAATTCTCTCCTCCGTGGTTTCACAATTGGAGGGAGGAGTATGGCTCAATGTGGGTTCTGCCGTCATTATGCCGGAGGTTTTTCTTAAAGCACTTTGTATTGCGAGAAATGTTGGCCATAAGGTTGAAAACTTCGTAACGGTGAACATGGATATGATTCAGCACTATAGACCACAAACAAATGTCTTAAAAAGACCAACCCGGTTCGGATATGCGATTACAGGCCACCATGAAATTATGTTACCGCTCCTGAGAATGGGGATTCTCTCAAAACTTGGTATAGGAGATGAATAAAGCCAAAACTATTTTAAAAATATACCAACGGATGTTCGATGCCTTGGGTCCCCAGCAATGGTGGCCGGGAGAAACTCCGTTCGAGGTTGTTGTTGGTGCTATATTAACTCAAAATACCAACTGGTCTAATGTTGAAAAGGCCATCAAAAATCTTAAGACAGCCGGGAGTCTCTCTCCCGGGGGAATTCAAGAGCTGAGTCTGCCAGAATTGGCACAGCTTATTCGTCCCTCTGGCTTTTTTAACGTCAAGGCCAAGCGTGTTAAGACATTTATTAATTGGCTATTTTCACGATATGAAGGCAATCTCTCCAGTATGTTTGCCCAGGATTTTCAAATGCTTAGGGATGAGTTGCTTTCCGTAAAAGGTATCGGGCCAGAAACAGCGGACTCTATTTTGCTCTATGCAGGAAATTTACCCACATTTGTTGTGGATACTTATACCCATAGGATTTTTTCACGGCATGGTTTTATTTCCGAAGAGAGTACCTATGATGATATGAAGGCTTTCTTTGAAGAAAACCTTCCGAAAGATGTAAAATTATATAACGAATATCATGCCTTAATAGTAAACATTGGCAAGATGTTTTGTAAACCAAAAAAGGCCTGCGAACAGTGTCCTTTAAGGGAGTTCTTGTAATTTTTAGTAATAGTTCAGGCCACCAGGACATAAAGTAAAAAAGTTTTTTATCTAAGCGCCTTCGTGACTTTGTGGCAAAAAACTATCGTGGTAAACTACCACGGTTATTTCTGGAGTAATAGTAATGATAGATACTGAGGTATTAATAAAAGGTGGGCATGTTGTGGACCCTGCAACGGGGTTTGATGGTCAGACAGACATCTTTATCAAGGATGGCAAGGTCAAAACAGTTTCAAATGATATTAAGCCAAATAACCATACCAGGGTTATTGATGCAACCTCCCGATATGTGATTCCTGGCTTAATCGACTGCCATGTTCACCTTCGAGAACCTGGCCTGGAATATAAAGAAACTATAGAGACAGGTTCACGGGCTGCGGCAATAGGTGGTTATACAACCCTGATATGTGAACCCAACACCATCCCCCCCATTGATTCATTAGAAATGGTGGAATCCTTCATGGAAAGAGTTAACCAGAAAGGCGTGGTAAACATCTATACAAAGGCATGTGTCACAAAGGGATTATTAGGGGAGGAATTGACAGATATTGGTAAGCTGGCGAAGGACAAGCGGGTGCGCGCACTCTCAGATGATGGGAATCCGGTATTTTACGAATCGCTAATAAAACGGGCATGCGAGCTGGCCGCACAGAACAAACTTATTATCAGTCCGCATTGTGAAGATTCTCAAATCTCTCTGGATAAGGCAAAAACAAACACACATGTGGCACATTTCCCGGGCAAGCCATTTTGTCATGAAACAGACTTTGTCATCCGGGAAATCAAATATACCGAACAAGCCAGGGGATGGCTGCATGTCTCGCATGTTAGTCTGAAAAGCACGCTGGAGGTTATACGCCAGGCAAAAGAAAGAGGTATTGCACATATCTCCTGCGAAGTTACGCCGCATCATTTACTCTTGGATGAAAACTTCAGAGATGCGAGTGGAAATGTACCTAAAACTAATCCCCCTTTGCGTTCCAGGGAAGATAGAGAGGCGCTCCAGATAAGTTTATCAACGGGTTTAGTTGACGTCATTGCTACAGACCATGCACCGCATACCCATGACGATATAAAAAAAGGGGCATCGGGTTTTGTTGGACTTGAGAATGCACTGAGCGTTATTCTCACAAAATTAGTCCATCCCGGCATCCTGTCACTGAAAGAGGTTGTCCAAAAAATGTCTACCAATCCAGCAAGGATATTTAAGGTCATTGGCGGCAGTCTCGCCGTGGGTATGCCGGCAGATATTGCTATTATTGATTTAAATAAAGAATGGACAGTCAATGTCGAAAATTTTGAGTCAAAAGCCAGAAACTGTCCCTTTAACGGTTGGAATTTAACCGGGCAGGTAGTTACCACGATTGTTGGTGGAAAGGTGATCGTTGATAACGGCCAAATTGTATGTTAATCATTATTGACGGCTATAACTTTATATTTACCGTACCAGCCCTGGAGAAGCACGTGGGGATAAACCGCATTGAACCCGTACGTGATTATATAATATCCCTATTTTCAAAATACAAGGAAGAAAAACATTACGATGTGATTGTCGTGTTTGATGGTACACATACCCAGACTACTTTACCAAAGAGACAAACCTGCTCCGGTATTACGGTCATCTATTCAAAATCAGGCATAGATGCGGATACCGAGATCAAGAACATCACAAGTCTCTGTCAAAATCCAAAAGATGTCCACATTGTAACCTATGACAACGATATAAAACGACACGTCAGAAAATGCGGATGTCATATCGTTGAACCGAAGGCCATGTATCAGGAAATCCTGAGGATTTTGAATAACGGCGCAGAAACTCCCTCTGATGAACCTGAAGATAAGTGGAAAGGCCCGTCGGAAGATGATGCAAAGTACTGGAAGGATATTTTCAAAAATCTTCCCTCCGAAGAGACAACACCTTCCGTAATAAAAACAGAACTACCAGGAACAAAGGGAAAAAAGAAATCACCGCATAATATGGCGGAACCACGTTATAAATATCAGGGAACTTCTGAAGGTGAAACAGAATATTGGGTCCGTGTCTTTAAAAATATTGAAAGGAATGAACATCAGGATTAGAGTACACTGGATTTTTAAATGTCTATTAACTATAGTTTATGCCTGTTTTATATATTACGAATCCTCTCAGGACACCTCTTCTGTTTCCCTGCCATCATATAGTGATAAACTCATTCATTTTATCGTATTTGGTCTCTTATGCCTCATGATCTGCTGGACGCTTTCTTCCGTCAAAATAGGAAGAAGGTGGATATATAAAATTATCCTGGCGATTGGCATTACCTCCCTCTACGGCGCGTCTGACGAGTTTCACCAATTCTTTACCCCAAACCGTTCAGTAGAAATCTTTGACTGGCTGGCGGATACCGCTGGTGCCGTTACTGCCGGTTTCTTATGGCAGGCAATTACCCATAGATGGCAAATAAAGAAGAAATTCCTTGCAATGGATAAAACCACAGCTAGAATGTAAGACAAACTAAAACCTGAATTTATGCAATCGACTTTAGAAAAATACGGGGTATAAGTAGAAATCATGAGCAATATAACCGTAAATCTCGATGGCATCCCTATTGAAATAAAACGATTAAAAATCCCCTTAAAACAGCTCATCCTCGACATAGAAAACCCACGCATCCAGTATTACCTCGATACCAGACTAAATGACAATATCACACAAGAAAAGATAAAATTTGCCCTTGCAGAGGGTAATGAACAATATGAGAAACTTAATGACCATATAGAACGCAATGGTGGTATTTATGACCCAATATGGGTAGTACTGAAGGAAAATTATTATACCGTAATAGAAGGTAATACGCGGGCGTTTGTTTATGAGGAACTTTCTGAGAAATATGTAAATGATGAAAAATGGAAAGCAATAGATGCTTATGTATTACCTTATAAGATCAATCGGGATGTAATAAATTTTATCCGGTTGGAAAAACACCTATTTGGCCCAACACCATGGGACGCTTATGAAAAGGCAAGAGAACTATACCGTCTCAATACACAAGAAGATTATTCTTTAAAGCGGCTTGAACAACTCACCAAGTTAAGTGCCTCTGACATAAGAAACAATATACAAGCTTACATGGATATGGAGGAACAGTATCTTACGAAATATAATAAACCTTCAGAGAGACTTAAATTCAGTTATTTTGTTGAATTCAGAAAAAATAAAGAGTTAAAGAAGCTTGTAAAAGAAGGAAAAATCTCTTTGATGGAGTTTTGCGATTGGGTAGGAGAAGGAAAGTTTAAAAGAGGTGAAGAAATACGGAAACTTCCTTTGGTACTCAAGGACGAGCAATCAAGACAAGCACTCATTGATGATAATTTTCAAGCAGCACTTGACCAATTAGAGCAAAAGAATCCGGCAGCAAAATCAAAGTTATTTGAAAAAATTGAAGACGTAATATACGACATCGAGGCTTTACCATTCGGCGAATTGGATGAGATTAAAAGAGGACTTCAACCAGCAAAAATCGATTCACTCAAAAGACTCCATGATGTAACAACAAATCTTCTGAAGGACATAGGCACTATTAAATGTTGAACGATAAACATCAGTTTATACTTGGATTGGTGATTAAAAAGATGCGTGAAGAAGGAGTTACCATATCAGGAATTGATGGAAGCTACCCAGGTCTTTTTGGAGAAAAAATACAATTACCTCCGCAAATATTACGACACAGGCCTGATGCTATTGGAACAAAAAAAGATGGACAAGTCTGTATTGGAGAAGCCAAAACAGAAAATGATATAGCCAACAACAGAACACATGCACAATTGCAAGATTTTTCCTCTATTGAATTAAACGGAAAGAAATGTGATGTTTTTGTTGGAATACCTAAATCAGCCGAAGATTATTTGAATAAAGTTTTAGAAAAAGCTGGATTAAAGGGTATTGACAACATACATATTTTATGCATACCTGATGAACTAATAAATGAATAGCATAAAACAAGTTTTTGAACCAAAAACACAAGCATTACCACACCAGCTTGAAGCCATTGATTTTATAAAAAAACATCAAGAAGTAGCGCTGTTTGATGAACAAGGTCTCGGGAAGACAAAGATAGTTATAGAGTCATTGTGCTTGTCAATGAAACAAGGTGAAATAGAAGGTGCTCTTGTTGTTGCACCTATGTCATTGCTTTACAATTGGGAACATGAAGTATTAAAACATTCCTTTTTAATACCGATTGTATTAAAAGGCACAAAAAGAGAAAAACGTTATAAGTTTATGACCGGTGCGAATTTTTATATAACTAATTACGAAGCAATTATCGCTGAGTTGCTGAGAATTAAGCGGTTTTGTAAAAGTCGAAAAGTTGCTATGATACTTGATGAATCCGCACGCATAAAAGACCCACAAACTAAAACCGCTCAGGCGTTGTTTGAACTCAGGCACTACTCTTTAAAAAGAATCATTATTACTGGAACACCTGTTGCCAATAAACCTTTTGATTTATGGGCACAATTCTTTTTTCTTGATGGTGGTAAAATTCTTGGTGATGATTTTGATAATTTTAAATCAAAATATAATGAAAAAAGTTCTGACTACATAGAATCACTCCATGAATTAAAGACTACCATCGCAAAACATTCAATTCGTCGGTGTAAAAATGACGTTCTTGAACTTCCCGAAAAAAGATTTATCAATGTCTATGTAGATCTCAAAGGCAAACAGCTTGAAATTTATAATAAACTTCGCAATGAATTAAAAATTGAAGTGCAAGATATAGATGGAAATATTTCTATCGATGAAGCCGAAAATATTCTTAAAAAACTTCTCCGATTAACACAGATTGCAAGCAATCCTAGTTTAATTGATAAAGGCTACAATGAAATTCCTGCCAAGTTTGAAAAACTTGATAACTTGCTAAAAGACATAGCTTCGAAAGATGAAAAGGCTATTATTTGGACATGCTTTGTAGAAAATATTACACTTTTAAAGAAAAGACTCAGGGAATATAATCCCCTCGTTATTCATGGAGAAATCCCTATTAAGGATAGAATGAATTTTGTTAACATTTTTCAAGAATCGGATAAAAACAAAGTAATTATAGCAAATCCTGCTGCTGCAAGAGAAGGTCTGACTTTAACAAAAGCAAATAATGCTATTTATTTAGATAGAAACTTCAACCTTGTAGATTATCTCCAATCCCAAGACAGAATTCATAGAATATCCCAGACAAAGGAATGCAACATATATAAAATTTTAGCAAGAAATACAATTGATGAATACATTGATAGACTAATAGATGTAAAAAGAGATATTGCGGGTTATGTTCAAGATGATTTTGAATTCTTAGAAACTGGGAGTTATGAGTTTCTTTCTAACAGACAAGAGTTATTAAGAATACTTGGATAATATCTATGATAAAAGAAAATATAACAGTTCTTGGAAGAAAAATTTCTTATGAGATTAAAGAGGTTGATATATATAGTCTTGAATATTATCCAGACAATCCAAGGATTAATTACATTATTAGTAGAACACATCCAGATAAAATAACACAAGAATTTATCGAACAGGAACTTCTTAAGCTGGATTCTACAAAAGAACGGATAAAAGACCTCGAAGAGAACAAAGGACTTCTAGATGAAATATATGTTCTTGGAAACAAAGTTGTTGAAGGTAATACAAGGCTGTGCGCTTTTAGAAGATTGCATAAAAAATATCCAGAAGACCAACGTTGGAAATTTATCAAGTCAAGAATTCTTCAGGACGATGTTACCGATGAAGAACTTTTTTATATTCTCGGTACATTCCATATTAAAGGAAAAACAGAATGGGACGCTTATGAAAAGGCGGCATATATTTACAAAATGATCAAGGTATTAAAAAAGAATCCTGAAGATGTTGCTAAGCAATTGGGGAAACAAAGAAAAACTGTTGAAGCAATGTTAAATGCATACGAAGCTATGTCAAAAAAATATCTTATGAATTCAGATAATACAGAAATTGTTAATGGTGCCAGAGATGAGTTGAAAAAATATAGCTATTTTGAAGCATTTTTCCTTCAAAAAGATTTAGTCACGAGAGTAAATGAAACCCCTGCTTTTCTTGATGAATTTGTTCAATGGGTTAAGGAAGATAGGTTTAAAAAAGCACAAGATGTAAGGGAACTCCCTAAAATTCTAGTTATTAAAAAGGCATGCAAGACCTTTTATGAATCGGATGTTGATGAAGCCTTTGATGAGGCAATGCATGTTCTTTATGAAACGAAACCAGAGAAGGTCGATAGATTTTATAAAAAAGTAAGAGAGTTTAGGGAATTGCTAAAAGAAGCAGAGGTTCTCAAAATCAAAATGGAAGTGGACGAAAACAAAAATAAAAAAGCAGAATTACAACAATGCTATAAAGATTTAAAGAGATTTTGTAAAGAGTTGGGATTAGATATAACATAAAGGTGCTTTTATGAGTAGTGAAGGAAAAATAAAAGTTAATGCGGTAAAGATTAAACAAAACGAAAGAGACTTTTATTTATTCAAGATTAAAGCTTCAGATTTATTAAGCATTGCATACTTTAATCCAAGAGAAATTGATAGAGAAACAGGGATTCAAAGGCCATTTAAAGAATCAAGAAGCAAAGAAATTGCAGATTATATAGATAGTGAAAATTCTGTCTTGGCAAATAATATTATTGTTAGTTTGAAAGGTGATGCCATTAGCTTCAATAATGGCTGTTTAGAAATTCAGCAAGATAAGGATGTTGCATTTATCATAGATGGACAACATCGGTTACGAGCTTTTAAATATGCGACAAAAAAAGAATTTGAATTACCAATTTCTGGTTTTATCGACTTGTCGCTAGCAGAAATTGCGGAAATATTTGTAAAAATAAATTATTACCAAAAACCTGTAAGTAAATCTCTTGTTTATGACCTGCTAGGTATCTCAGAGGATATATTCCCAGAATTTGTAGAGGCACATAAAATTACCAAAATTCTTAATGAAACAATAGGCTCACCTTGGTTTGATAATATTAAGATGCTAGGGATTGGTAAGGGTATCATTACGCAAGCTGCCTTCATTACAGCACTAGAAGCAAACAAAATATTAGATGATCTTCTTCAAGATTTTTCACTAGAGCAGAAAGCTAAAATTCTATCTAATTACTTTACGGCAATTAAACAATTATTCCCAGAACAATGGGGGTACAGAGGTTCAATTATTGCAAAAACTCTTAGTCTTAATGCATTTGTTAGAATTTTACCAAAAGTATTTAAGAAGATTACGCAAGAAACTAAGGGTTTCAAAATAGAAGATATCGGGAAATTTATGTCGCCTATAACAAAAATTCATTTTGAATCCGAACAGATTTCCAGTCTTGGTGGAATGAAAGGCGTACAAAAGCTAGCTCAAATAATGGAGAATAAGTTATTTTGAGGATAAAACATGCCTGAAGAACTCGATTTAGGCGCTGGCATAGCGGCCTCAAGCGAAGATAATTTAAAGCAAGTTATCAAAAATGTTTTCACAGCATTGGAGAATTATAAAGAAGAGTATTTAGCTTCAATTCAAGAAAGAAAAGATAAATTTGAAGTATTTATTAGTCCAGGAAAATCTATTCGAGAAAAGTCCTTTTCTTTCTTTTCCATACTAAGAAAGTGGAACTCTTATACGCCTGTTTTACCTCAAAGAGGTAGCCAAAATAAGGGAGGCGGCTATTTTGTTTATCATAACGGTGTAGGTATAGTTATAGACCCTGGATACAATTTTATTCAAAATTTTTTTGAGCAAGGATTCAAGCTCGATGATATAGATGTTGTTTTAATAACTCATGCTCATAATGACCATACAGTTGAACTCGAATCGATTTTTTCGCTCCTCTACAAAAGAAATAAGAAAAAAGATGCTCCTTATAAGAAAATAGATATCTATCTGAACCTCGGAACTTTTAAGAAATTTGCAGGCTACTTTGACTTATCAATCAAGGACTATCCAAATTATATCAAGAACATCGTTCTGCTTGATAGTCATAATGAATACAAAATCCCAAAGGACAATCCGAAAGATATAACAGTAACCACAACTAAAACACAGCATCATGAAATGATTACCTTCTCATATGCGCTTGGTTTTATATTAAAATGTGGTGAGGTTAATATAAGATTTACTAGCGATACCGGCTGGAATAAGCAGGTCGAAGAAAATAACAGCATATTAATGGATTCTAAACAAATTGATAAGATAGACATATTAGTTCCACATCTTGGGACTATTATAGAAGAAGAATTCAAATTTAAATTTGACAAGTCAATAGATGAAAATATAGCAGCAAATGTTTTTTATGATAATCATCTGGGTATTCTTGGTAGTATTTGTATGTTACATCACAGTCGTCCCAATGTCGCGATTTTCTCAGAATTTGGAGAAGAATTAAGTTATATAAGAAAAGACATAGTCAAAAAGATATCCATAGCGACAGGAATCCCTTGTTTCCCTGGTGACATAGGTTTTAGTATTAAACTTGATAACTTTACAGTTTTTTGTTCCAAAAGTGGTGAAATGGCAGATTTCGAATCCATAAGTGTTTTTGAAGTCAATCAAGATTTATATTATGTATCTGAAGATTCCTTTTCTGTTGGAGAAAAGGCTAATAAACAGGTATCCGTTGAGGAAATGATTAAAAATAATTTAACTAAGAAATTTATTGACTTAGTAAAATAATATAAACATGAGAATACTATTAATAGAATCAGCATACAACAATAAATACCCTCCTCTCGGTCTTATGAAAATAGCTGCTTTTCATAAAGCGCGAGGAGATAATGTACATTTTGTAAAAGGGTTAAACAAAGAAGTAATGACACAATTATGGGATAGAATTTATATAACAACACTATTCAGTTTCTATTGGGACAAAACTATTGAAACTATAAAATACTACGAATTTAGCGTTAAAGACCCACAAAATCTTTTTATTGGCGGCCCAATGGCGACTATCTTGGCAGATGAAATAGAAAGAGAAACGGGATTTAAACCAGTAAAAGGGCTCCTTAATGAGAAGGGGAAACTAAGACTTCCTAACGACCATTTAATTGATAGTCTAGTTCCTGACTATAGCATGCTTGAGCAGGTCGATTATAAATACCCTGCCAATAACGCATATTTTGCTTACATGACAAGGGGTTGTGTAAGAAGATGTCCTTTCTGCGTAGTTTATATAATAGAACCAGAATATGTAAAATATATTCCTTTAAAGCAACAAATAGCCTTGATAATTGAAAAATACGGGGAAAAAAAGGATTTGCTCTTGCTCGACAACAACGTTCTTGCATCATCTGAATTTGATAAAATAATAAACGAAATACAAGAAATTGGTTTTTATAAGGGAGCAAAATTTAAGGGTAAAAATAGGTACGTTGATTTTAATCAAGGAATAGATATGAGACTCCTAAAAAAAGAAAGAATGAAAAAATTAGCAGAAATACCTATAAAACCTTTAAGAATTGCCTTTGACAGTTACAGTCTGAAAGATAAATATGTTAAAGCGGTACGATTAGCAGCAGAATGCGGTATCAAATATCTTTCAAATTATATCCTTTTCAACTATGATGATACTCCTGAAGAATTTTATCTGAGGCTCAGGATAAATGTAGAGCTCAATGAGGAATTTGAAAAGGAAGGTTATCCAACTAGAATCTGGTCGTTTCCAATGAAATACTCTCCTATTCTGGGGGAGCATGGTAAAGATAGAAAATTTGTAGGAGAAAAATGGAATCCTCGCTATTTAAGAAGCATTCAATGTATCCTTAATGCAACACATGGTGTAGTAGGACCGAAAAGGAAATTCTTTGAGGCTGCCTTTGGAAAGAATGTAAAGGAATTCAGAAAGTTACTTTTAATGCCGGAAGACTATATTATTTACAGAGAAGACCACAAAAATAATGGTGCTGCTTATTGGAACAGTTTATACAGTTCATTACCTTCCCAGCAAAAAGCTGATTTTCACAACTTGATTTGTGAAACTCAAGCTAATAACGGGATACGTTCTAAATATCCAAATATAAATAAATTATTATCACATTATAAAAAACACAATTTGGAGAAAAATAATGAATAAACGTATTACATCCGATCCTCAGATTTGTGGAGGCGAACCCTGCATTAAGGAAACTCGCATCCCAGTACGCATAATATTAAGTCACATTGCAGCAGGGGAAGATTACGCTACTATCTTGAAGCAGTTTCCCCGTATTCAGGAGGAAGATATAATCGCCTGTTTAGAGTACGCAGCATATCTGGCCACTGAAAAATCAGTACTATAATGAATTTTATCATAGATGAAAACGTGAGCTTTGGTTTAGCTGAAAAACTTAGATCCGATGGTCACAAGGTAATTTCTATTGCTGAGAATTCAGAAAGAGGATTAGGAGATGACATAATATTTTTATTGTGCAAAAAAACTAAATCCATACTCATTACTCGTGATTATCACTTCACTAACACAATCCGCTTCCCAACCAAAGATACGGAAGGCATCATTTACATTCGCCACGGCAATTTAACCTCGAAAGAAGAAATTGAATTAGTGAATCATTTCTTGAATACTCATCCTATTGAATTGATTCGTGGTAAATTAGTGATGCTTTCAAAAGAAGGTATCAAAGTTAGATAAAACCTCTAATAATGTTATCTCCACCATTTCTTAATAAAAAACACCTTATTCATAAAGAATCTTCGAGACATGTAAACAAACATGATAAATATCAAACCACACGATTGTTTAAAATCCTCACAAGAGATCAAACAATGGTATGAGAGAAAGTATCATTTACTCTCATTAGCCGGATTATGGTTGAAAGGGGAAGAGCCCAACACCATGGATCCTGCCTTTTTTCATCAGGCAGAGCTGCGATTCCTGATCTGTAGGCTATCAACGTATCGCGATGTGTCAATTTCTATCTCCCACTCCCTGGTAGCCCAGATTGCGCAGGAGGTTGAAGGTGTCTTTACCGATTTCGCCTTCCTGCCCCCTCCCAAAGACCTTGAGTTAATGACTGCCTCCAAAATCCCTCTGTGGATAGGAACCACCACAAAAGAACCCCCTTGTTCATTCGATGTCCTTGGCATAAGCAATTCCTTTGTACTGGAGTTACTGAATCTGCCAAAACTTTTACATTTTTCAGGCATTCCGCTCTTCAAGAACGAACGCATGATACGTCCGGATGTTCCCCTCGTTGTGCTCGGTGGCGCCAGCTCGGCAGTTACTTCAGTACTGCACGGCCCTGTAAAAGAACAAGGCCTTGGAGATGATTATGGGCTTGTTGATGCCGTGTTCATAGGTGAAGGGGAATATTCCATAAAACAATTTTTGGAGATTGTAAAAAAAGGGAAGGCGCTGGGGTTGAGTAAAATCGAAATTCTCAACGCATGCCATGGAAAGGTAGACGGATTCTATGAACCGGATAAATACGAGCATCGGTATAAAATAGTTGTACAAAATCCTCCGGAGATACAGGTAACAACAGAAAAAACAAGGTATCCATCGTCTGCTGAAAAAGTTTTGGTAGAAATTGCACCAAAAGAACCATACGCGCCATATCCCGTAAAAAGTGCAACCATCTATAATCTCGATCAGGTGAGAACGCTGGAATCGGGTCCCGTGTGGTATGAAACAGAAAGTCTTGGTATCGGAAGTCTTCAAATCAGTAACGGATGCCCATGCTTCTGTTCCTTCTGCGCTGAAAGCTGGGAGAGAAAACCATATCGGGAACGTTCCTTATCAATGCTGGTAAAAGGACTGCAATCGGCAAAAGCGCAACAAGGGCTTGATACTGTTACTCTCTTCAGTTTCAATTTTAATACCCATACAGACCTGTATCCCATGATCTTATCTTTTTATAGGGAAATTGCCAACATCAGCCTGAAAAGTCAGCGATTTGATCTGCTGTCTACCGACCGATTTCTTGTAGAGGTACAGCAGGTAATCGGAAAGACGACGGTGAGCTGCGGGATGGAAGGTATCAGCGAGCGGCTGCGACGTTCCCTGCACAAGAATCTTACCGAAGAACAGATCTATAAGGCCTGCGAATTCCTGTTTGAGAGGGGTATCAGGGAACTCAAGATTTTTTTAATCTGTACGGGGTTGGAAGAAGCAGAAGATTTTGGGGAATTTGGAAGATTTGTAAAACGTCTCGGTGATTTAAAAAGTATGTCGGACAGCAGCGTACGCATTATTTTCAGTCTGACACCCCTCTATTACCCACCACATACCCCTCTGCAATTCCACAAGTGTTTAACAGCTATTGAAGACACAAAGAAGATCCGAAGGGAAATTGAGCGTATCTGTAAATTCAATAGTATGGAATTCCGGGAAAGCGCTTCCTATGAGGAAACATGGCTGACACAATTACTGGCAAT